>JASHOT010000250.1 GCA_030040965.1 Candidatus Sulfotelmatobacter sp.
GTCCTACCTGAGGAGCCATTCTTTTGCCAGCGTAAACGCCGGCGATTTCCATTTCAGCCGTCCGCTTGTCCTAGATTTGTACTTAAGGGTGGAGGAGCATCCTGCGCGGAGCGGACCTAACGCAGAGGCGTGCCGTCGCTCGCCCAAGTTGGATTTCAGTGTCGATTAGCCGCCACCACCCGCTGTGATTAGAGTCACAGCGGCTTGCACACGTCGGGACTAAAGTTCCGCTGAATTGAAAATTTCTCTTGATGAGGTTTCCCTATGTCCCCAACCGAAGTTCTTACTGAACCCGAAGTGCTAACCAACCAGACTCGCATCCTGAAAAACCAGGAAGGTCTGAAAACCAACCAGGAAGTGATCCAGCACAACCAAGCTGACATTCTGAAGAATCAGGAGAAGCTGAGCTTCATTCTGAAGAACCAGGAAGTCGTTTTGAAAAATCAGGAAGTGATTACAAAGAACCAGGAGAAATTCGAGTTCGTTTTGAAGAACCAGGAATTGATCCTGAAAAACCAGGCGCGGATCATCTCCCAGTTGGAGAAGTAGCGTCGCGGGCTTCAAAGGCGCAAGCGGGACGGCAACAATTCCGCAAGCATTCCGCAGGTTCGTTGCTGTAAGACGGTTGCCTTCCCGCGTGCCTCCGCCTCGCAAATCAAGCCATGGCGGCAAGCGACTCTTTTACAGAAGGAGTCTGACCGGCTTCGACATCGCGACGGCGACTGTAGTGGAACTTCGCGAGTATCGCATTTGCATTGGCAAGCGCGTCGATGCGCTGGACGTAAACTTCGAGCTTACTTCCGGGAATCGCAAAAATGGCGACGTCGTCGGTAAGCACATCGAGATAGGCTCGCGCTCCGCAGCACCCAAGACTTAAAGCCGCCACTCCCGTGTTGGCCACCTGCGGTATTACTGCGCAGGCGGGTCGTCCCATGGCAGGCGGGTTCTGGTTCTCGACCTGCTGCGTTGCCTCGGAAAGCAGCAATGTCTGGCTGGCATCGACAAAGAGAATCACCACTTGCGGAGCGACCGTGCAGCCGGCAAGGGGGGAATAAGTCACGACGCGCGGCTGAGATTTCAATATCGGAATCGCCGCAACATCTTCCGGCCTGACATAGCTGAGATCGGCAAAAACTTTGAGTGCTTCCATCAGGTCTGCTTGTTGGGCAGCAGACGATTGCAGATTATGGGTGTGGACGCCAATCGCGCAAAGGTCGTGATCTGCGGAGGAGGTTGCGAATGCCGAACTCGCCGCGTCTTGCCAGAACCGGCAACCGGCCGGCACGCGGCCATCATGGGCTTTCATCCCTGCAGGTGCGGATTCGGAAAACGAAACCGCGACTGGCGCCTGCCGAAGCCGGAGAGAAGTGGAAAGTGTGTTGGCGAGCTGCGAGTAATTCACTTGCTGAGACATATGTTGCCCCTTCGAAATGCGCGAAGCCTTGGTGAACGACCGGTTAAACCTAACGATTCGTTTAAGAAACGCCTTCGATGGTGAAGCCCAATTCCTCGATGAAGGCTGCGATCTGGTTTTTCGAGATTTGATCCGGATCAAAATCAACTTTCACGATTCCGTCGGGATACGTCGATTTGCTTGATGCAACGCCCTCCTGCCGGCTGAGCATGGTGTCGAGACCAGTCGCGCAGGTTATGCAGCTAAAACCTTTCACGCGGTAAGTCACGATCTCGCTTTTGCCTTTCGCCGCTGCTTTCAGCGGAGCCAGTCCGAGAGCGGTTGCCAGTGGAACAAATTGAAGAAATCGACGACGAAGCATAATTTGCCTCCGAGAATTTGTCGGAACGTTACTGCGCTGTCGCCATGCCTGGCTCATATCTCCATGGCGTCTCAATGCTCGCTCCTTCAGAGAAACGCACATCGGTGTATTCGCTGAAATCCAGCTTCTTGTTCAAAACGCCGGTCTCGATCATCAGGTCGCGGACCATGTCGAAGTCCGCCTTACGCGGAGCGAGCGGGCTGTACACGACCCTGTCCATGGGCTTGGTGAGAGCCCACCGGAGCAAGGCGGGCTTCTGGTTGTAATAAAAGCGTCCAACAAAATCGGCAGCATCTTCCCGGTGCGGCTTGCTGGTATCGAGCCAGAGCCCGGAGCGCGCAATGCCATCCACCAGCACCTGCACAGCTTCCGGGCGAGTATCGATGAGATCTTGCCGAACCACGAGAATGCAGGACATGTAGTCGGGCCAGTATTCACGAGCCTGAAAAAGCACTCTGCCAAAACCGGCCATCTCCGCCTGCGAGGGAAACGGCTCGCCCATCACGAAAGCATCGATGGCGCGCGCGGCCAGGGCGCTCGAAACATCGGGGGGAGCCATTTCGAGCATCTTGATCTCGCCCGGCTGGATGCCCCAGAGCTTCATGGCGCGAAATAACAGCAGGCGCTCGTCGGAGAAGCGGCTGGGAATCGCGATCGTGCGACCGCGCATATCGGCAAAAGTTTTGATCGGGCCATCTTTGCGAACTACCACGGCGCTGCCATAGCGGTGCCCCAGATAGACAACTTTTATCGGCACTCCTTGCGCCTTGAGGGCCAGCGCGAGCGGCGCCACGATGAACGCTGCCTGGACGCGGTTCGAAATCAGCGCTTCCTTGATTTCCGGAAAGCCCTGGAACATGCGCGGCAGGAAAATTTCTCCTGAGAGTGAAAATTTGGAAATGTAATCGGTAACCGGGCAAGTCAGCTGGCACGTCACCGGAAGATAGGCGACGGTGATTTTCCGCTTCTGCACGGGGCGATAGTCATTGAGCACCGCGACCCAGTTTACGTTCAGATAGGCGTGCAGGCCCGTGATCAACGCAAGCCACCCGAAAGCGCATAACGTCACTTTCGCTCTAATACTCATCGCGAAATCCCCATCGCACCGAACGAATCTTTTCGAGCCTGCGAAATGCGGTGTCGAGTGCGAGCCCGATGAGCCCGATCATCAACATGGCCGCGACCACAAGATCATAACGTTTGCCAGAGTTGCGGGAGTCGATGACCAAAAATCCCAGGCCAGAATCGACGGCAATCATCTCGGCCGCGACGACCACCAGCCAGGCAATTCCAAGAGCGATGCGCAGGCCAATGAGAATCTGCGGCAAGGCTGCGGGGAAGACAACCCGCGCCAGGATCTGGGCAGGCCGCAAACCGAAGTTGCGCGCGGTTCGCCGATAGATTACAGGTACTCCGGAGACGCCGCCTGCGCAGGCGACCACAATCGGAAAGAAAGCGCCGAGAAAAATCAGAAAGGTCGCGGCGTGATCTCCAATCCCGAACAGCACGATTGCAATCGGGATCCATGCGATCGGGCTGATCGGACGCAAAAGTTGAATAACCGGATTAAAAACCTGGTGCATCGCCGGATACCAGCCCAGCACGAGGCCAAGCGGGATTCCTAACAGGGCCGCAGTCCCGAATCCGAAAGCTACTCGTCGCAGGGAATCTGCGATATCTGCCCACAGCACGTGGTGCCTGAGCAATTCGAGCATTCCCGTTTCGACGCTAGCCGGCGACGGAAAAACCTGCGTCCCACTCCACTTCACCGAATATTTCCAAGCTGCGAGAAGCAGCACCGCCGTAAGCAGCGGCCAGAAAAATTTTTCCCAGACGCTCGGTTTCGCCAGAGTCGTCATGCCGAGTAGGCCAATCCGATCTTCTGCAGTAGATCATCGCGGTGTTGCAGATACCCCGACGAGCTGATGTTTCGCGGATGCGGAATATCCACGGAATGAACATCCTGAATTCTAGCTGGACGTGAACTCAAGACCACAATGCGGTCGGCGAGTTGCACCGCCTCATCAACGTCGTGGGTCACAAAGATGATGGTTCGCCGTTCCGCCTGCCAGATTCGCAAAAGCTCGGAGCGCATCATCACGCGGGTGATCGCATCCAACGCTCCGAAAGGTTCATCGAGGTAGAGAACGTCAGGATTCATCGCCAGAGCCCGCGCTACTTGCAGTCGCTGCTTCATTCCGCCGGAGAGATCAGGGGGATAGGTGTGTTCGAAACCCTGCAGGCGAACCATTTGCACATAATGCGCGACGCGCTCTTTGCGTTCTGCGGTGGAGAGCCCGGATATTCCGAATTCGATATTGCCTTCGACGGTGAGCCAAGGAAACACACCGTGATCCTGAAAAACCATGATTCGCCGAGGATCGGGACGGCGGACGGTCTCGCCGTTTATTGCTACCATCCCTGTGGTCGGCGAAAGGAAACCTGCCATCACGTTCAGCAAGGTCGACTTACCGCATCCCGAGGGGCCGACCACACAGACGAATTCTCCGTCGCCGATATCGAGGCTGATCTTGTCGAGAACCGGAATGCTTTTTCCGTCCCGTTCAAACGCAAAGCTGACATCGCGCATTTGCAACTTGGCCTTGCGCGAAGAAAGCGGAATGGTTGCTTCTGCCGCCAATCTATTCCTCCGAATACCCCCAGCGGAACGACTTTACGCGCTCCAAAGCCCGCATCGCCTGATCCAGCAGGAGGCCGATAATGCCGATGATGATCATTCCGGCAACCACCAAGTCGTACCGATTACCGGCGTTGCGCGCGTCGATGATCAGGAAACCGAGGCCGGAATTAACCGCAATCATTTCCGCCGCCACAACCACTAGCCACGCCAGCCCCAAGGTGATGCGCGAGGCAAGGATGAGCCGTGGGGCGACCGCCGGGTACAGAACTCGCAAAACAAACGCTGCTGGAGGCAAACCAAAATTGCGGCCGACGTTCACATAAACGGCGGGAATGTTATGCACTGCGCTCATCGCCGTCAGCAGCAGCGGGAAGAAGCAGCCGACAAAAATAAGAAAGATAGCGGAAAGGTCTCCGACGCCAAACCACAGGATCGCAATCGGGATCCATGCCAGGGGCGAAATTGGACGCAGGAGTTGAACCAGTGGATTGAGTGCCATTTCACCTCGGCGATACCACCCGACGGTGAGTCCGAGGGGAACGGCGGTGATCAAGGCTAATAGAAAGCCCCAGGTTACGCGAAACAGTGACGCCACAATGTACTTAAGGATGAGCCCATGTTGCAGCAAATCGCGCATGCCACGCAAAACTTGCAGCGGCCCAGGTAACAACTGGCCTGGAACTTGGCGAATAACCACCTGCCACAATGCGATCAGCGTGGCAATAAAGATGACTGGACGAAATTGGCCGAGACGTTTCAAAAATCGAACGGGCACCTCATTCGATGTTGCGGGAAAGATCTATTTTCTCAGAAACTGACAAGATCCGGCCCCCACCGGAAGGGTGCCAGCAACCTAGCATTGTCTTAATCAGCGACTCAATAATCGAAAACCACTAGGAAAAACTTTACACAACGATGGCTCGCCCAACATGGTCCTTAACTGATGCTCTGGCGCCAAGTCCCTGCCCGTGGCTTGTGAGTCTGGCTTCTCTAATTCTTTTGCATTATTGCCTCTACCCGGGATCGCGGTTAGCTTTCCTAAACGTTTCGTGAGACTGGGGACCCGACCATGACGTCGAGGCTGTCGGAACTCGCGGGCTGTACCGCGACGGTGGAAGAGTTTTTCCCGCTCGGCGTGAACCGTGATCAGGCACTCTCATGTGCCGATTTGGGGGTTGTTTCCGCCGAGAAGGCGCGGCGCGATGGTGATTCGTCGCTGGGCGTTCAGCTCGCATGCCTGCTGCAACAAGCGGAGAATGCGACCGGCCACGCACAACGGCTGCTGTGCGGGCGATCGGAACAGGAATTGACCGCGCGCGTGCGGGAGGGTTCCTGGTCGGTTGCGAAATGTCTGGAACACCTCGCCTTGACGACGCAAGTTTTTCTGCCGAGGATTGCCGAGATCATGGCTTCGACTCCGGCACTTACGAAGAGTCGTCCGCTACGCTGCGACACGTTGGCGAGGGTTCTGATCCGCATGTTGGAGCCTCCGTATCGTTTGCGACATAAAGCGCTTCCCCATCTTGCACCCCGCCAGAATCATTTTCCGTCTGCGTGGAAAGCGTTTCTGGAATCTCAAGAGCAATTGGCGGGAATTACCCGATCTGCGGTCGGATTGGCGATCGACACGGTGAGGATTCAATCTCCAGTGTGTTCTCGAATGAGCTACAGTGTGTACGGGGCACTCGGAATCTTGTCGGCGCATCAACGTCGTCATCTCTGGCAGATGGAGCAGATCCTTCGTCTCTTCGATCGCCGCGCAGCTTGATTCGTCGATAGGTCCGCGGGTTCAGCGCACGTGGCGGCAATCACAGGGCCTAGCCTCCATACATTTTTCCAGAGAATGCTGCGAATTTGTCCAAGTCATGCCGAATCCAGCTTCAAATAATCAAGGTACAACCAGTTCTCGGATATCGCGGCAATGCGATGTGACCGTGATTGGGGGCGGTCTGGGCGGGAAGGCCGCCTCCATTCACCTGGCCAAAGCGGGCTTCAAGGTGATTTGCATCGAGCCAGCGTTGTCTGTACGGCAGTGCGTGGGTGAGTCGCTGGATTGGTCGGCTCCGGACCTGCTATGTGCTTTGGGATTGCCCATGGAGCAATTGGTCCAGTCGCAGATCGCGACCTGGAAACGGCATGTCACGGTAAGAATGCGCGACGGCTGCTCCGCGCATTATGTTCCTTCGGAATGGCTAGGGGAAAAGCCTTTTCATATAGAACTGCGCACGCTGCATGTGGATCGGCTGAAGCTTGATCAGGAACTTCTGAACCTCACACGCGCTCAGGGCGTGGAGCTGGTTCATGACAAGGTCATCGGCGTGGAGAGAACCGGGAACAGAATCTGTGCGGTGGTAACGGCAGGCGGATCGCGCTTTGCTTCGCCTTGGTTTATTGACGCATCCGGTTTCGCGGGCTCCGCCTTCGGGCGCGAGTTTCAATTGCCCGCAGTCCATTCGGGACCGCCGAAGCTGGCTCTGTGGAAATACTTCCCGGTTGATGAGCTCGTAGAGGGAACAACAATCTATGTCGATCCTTCGGCATCGGCGTACATGGAATGGGTTTGGGAAATTCCAATCCAGAGCAAGACCGTCAGCGTCGGCTACATCCTGCCTGGCGAGGCAATGAAGGCTATGCGGGCCGATAAGTTGAGCGTCGAGGAAATCTTTCGGCAGCAGTTGATGAAGTTCCCGCGCTTTGAAAGGCTGCCAGAGTCGGAGAACCCGGAGAAGTTGAACGTTACATCGTTCCGCTGCAGGGCCCACTTGAAATGCGCCGGCCCGAACTGGACAATGGTCGGCGAAGCGGCGTCGATGGTGGATCCCATCACATCGAACGGGGTCACGGCCGCGCTGCGGCACGCAGCCGAGACCGCGGCGATGATTCAAAAGTTCCGCCGACGCGGCTCTTTGCCCTGGCGCGCGCAAGCCGTATACAGCGCTCGAATTCTGCTGATGGCAAAGTTTTTCAATGGCGGAATCGAGAAAATTGTCTACGAGCCACCGGTCAGAAATCGCATCGGCATAGCTCGTTCGGGAGAGATCTATACTGGGCCTGCCTGGAGCATGAACGTGGTGTATGCCCGCCTGAAACCGAAGGGAATCTTTTCCACCGGGTTGCTGGGCATCATCTTGGAAGCATTTCGCACAGGTGCGTGGCTGTTATATCAGTTTTGCAAAATGAGTCCGGCGACATCTGCCAACTGAAATGCGGACGGCCTGTATTGGTTCGACATGCGAATCGGTTATTGCGCACGAAAGCGAAACATTGAAAACTACATCTCGAGAGTTTCTCTCGCACGAAGGGTAGGCGCAGTTGCCTTCCAGTATGCATACATTTCAAAGGGGTGGTCTAAAAGATACCGCGCTGATTTTCTTTCTGGGAGCTTTGATCACGCTCTCGTCATGCAGTTCACGGCCCAAATTTCCTGCACCGGATTCCAAGGAATATAAGGATGTTGTCTCTGCTTTCTACATCGGCCTTTCCGCGCTGCAGGTGGGCGACGATGTGCACGCCGAGGCCAAGCTGTCGGAACTGACCCAACTCGTGCCGGGCGAGCCTTCAGGATGGGCAAATTGGGGCATCCTGGCGTTGCGGCAGCGGAACTACGATCTGGCCGCGCAGCGTCTGGAAAAGTCGCGCGATCTCGCGCCTGGGAACGATCAAATCTACAACCTATTGGGAATTCTCGAAAGCCAGCGCGGCAACTCCGCGGCGTCATTGTCTGACTTCCGCAAAGCTGCGGAACTCAATCCGCAGAATTTGCGCGCGGTCTATTCGCTGGCGGAGGAAACGGAGCGGCAAGGCGGCGAAAACAGCGACTCTGATTTTGAAGGGCTCATACAGAAAATAACCAGCGTGCAACCGGGTAATCTGGCAGCACTGCTGGAACTCAGCCGCGTAGCAGCCAAGCGCGGCGACGTCGAGACCCTCAAATCGGCGTTGACCCAACTCAACAGCCACTCGTCATCATGGCCGGCTGAGGCGCAACGCCAATTTGCTGCAGTCGAGTCTGCCGTGTCGGGAAACGATCTGCGGGCGGCTGCGACCCAAACCACCTTCTTACGTAATGTATTGATGCGCGACCCTGACTATCGACACAGTCTGAGGATCATCAAGGCTGCACCGGGAGAAGAAGCAGAACCGTTTACCCACTTCCTGCTCATGCCGACCCCGGAATTCAAGCCCGCCCCGCCAGATATGGCACTGACTTTTAATCCTCAGCCGCTCTCACTGCCCACGGGAGCGAATTGGACGGGTAACTGGAATTGGATCGGCGCCATCTCTCTGGGTAGCTCTGGCGCTGCTGTCGCGGCTGTAGCCAACGGACGCGAAGTGCGACTGGCTTCTGGAGCGACTCTCCCGTTCCCCGGGGGCCCGTCGGCCGTGTCGCCACTCCCGGATGGCATTGTGCCCGTCGACTTCAATTACGACTTCAAGACCGACCTGGTCCTAGCGGGTGCGGGTGGCGTGCGCTTCATGCGTCAGGACAAGCCGGATGCGTTTACGGATGTAACGGCCAAAACAAAATTGCCGACGTCGGTGACGGGCGCGCCCTACATCGGAGCGTGGGCGGTGGATATCGAAGCCGACGGCGATCTCGACATCGTGCTCGGGGCAAACGCTGGATTGCCGACGGTCCTGCGCAATAACGGAGACGATACGTTTCTTGCAATTCATCCCTTCGCGGGCATCTCCGGCCTGCGGGGCTTGGCCTGGGCCGATCTCGATGGCGACGGCAATCCGGATGCAGGGATCATCGATGGCGCCGGAAAGCTGCATGTATTCATGAATGAGCGGCAAGGACAGTTTCGGGAGCGCGCGCTGCCGGGTGACTTTTCGTCGGTGAAGGCAGTGGCCGTGGCCGATGCCAACAACGACGGAACTCTCGACCTGCTTGCTCTGCGCAGTGACGGAGCAATCGTTCGCATCTCGGATAAAAATGACGGACAAAGCTGGGAGACGACAGAGATCGCTCGTGTTCCCGACCCGGCGCGCAACCTCGCTGGTGATGTTCGACTGCTGGTAGCAGATCTCGACAACAACGGAGCGCTCGACCTCGTATTGTGTCCGACAAACAAGGGCCCGACAACAACGACCGCCGCGAGCGGAGCGATGATCTGGCTGGGCGGCGACAAAGGTGGCCTCACGTTGCTCGATCATCCGCTCGGAGCGCCGCTGGTTTTTGCCGCCGCCGATCTCAAAGGCAGCGGACGTCTCGATCTGCTGGGTATTTCTGCGGATGGCCAGCCTGTGGATGCGGTCAACCAAAGTTCGAAGAATTATCACTGGCAGGTCGTTCGGCCGCATGCCGTGCAGGCGGTTGGCGATCAGCGCATCAATCCCTTTGGCGTTGGCGGAGAGATCGAGGTCCGTTCCGGACTGCTGGTGCAGAAACAGCCGATTACCGGACCACTGCTGCATTTCGGATTGGGCGAGCAGACGGAAGCCGAGGTGGTGCGCGTGGTGTGGCCGAATGGCACGGTGCGCGCCGAGTTTGGTGTAAAAGCCGATCAGGACGTGGTGACCGAGCAACGTCTCAAAGCCTCGTGCCCGTTTTTGTTTGCTTACAACGGCAAGGAGATGGAATTCGTGAAAGATGCGGTGCCGTGGGGTTCAGCGATCGGTTTGCGCATTAACACGCTGGGCTCGGCGCAGATCGCGGCCACCGGCGAGTGGTACAAGATCGGCCGCGATCAGCTTGTGCCGCACGACGGTTATTACGACATTCGCATCACCGCCGAACTCTGGGAAGTGTATTACTACGACTACATCGTTCTCACCACCATAGATCATCCGGCGAACACTGAGATTTATGTGGACGAGCGATTCGTAATCCCTCCTGCGAAGCTCGGCTTTACGACGGTGTACACACCACACGAGATTGCGCGCGCCATCGACGATACCGGCCAGGATGTCACCGAACTCGTCCGCACACTCGATGGAAAAGCCGTGAGCAGTTTTGGAAAAGGCCAGTTCCAGGGAGTGACGCGCGATCATTATCTGGAAGTCGATCTCGGCGACGACGCTCCCACAAGCGGACCGCTCTATCTCATCGCGCAGGGCTCGATTCATGACACGGAATCTTCGGTCAATGTTGCCATCACGCAAGGCAGCCGCTGGCGCGCTCATGGATTGAGGGTCGAAGTGCCCGACGGTCGTGGCGGCTGGGTAACCGCGCAGGACAATCTTGGATTCCCCGCCGGCCGCAAGAAGACGATTCTGTTCAACCTGACCAACATCTTCAAACCCGGAACGCCGCGTCGGGTACGCCTGCGTACGAATCTGGAGATCTACTGGGATGCAATTCACTGGGCCCAAGGCGCTCCCGATGCTCCGCTGAAGGAAACAACTCTAGATCCGACTGTCGCCGATCTGCATTATCGCGGATATTCCGTGATGCATATGCCGGTCGGTGCAGGGGCGCCGGAAGTCCCGGATTACAACCAGATTGAAGGCACGAAACAACGCTGGCGCGACCTCATCGGCTACTACACGCGTTATGGCGACGTGCGCGAATTGCTGCGAACCATCGACGACCGTTACGTCATTGTGAATTCGGGAGACGAGATGTCTTTGCGCTTTGCCGAACAACCACCACCACCGCGAGGATGGGTGCGCGATTTCGTGATCAAGGGCGATGGCTGGATCAAAGACGGCGATTACAACTCCACCTGGTCGAAAACCGTGCTGCCCTTGCCGTATCACGCCAAGAACGAATACACGACGCGCCCGGGGGCGCTCGAGGACGAGTGGGTCTACCGCCAGCATTCGGACGACTGGCGCACGTATCACACACGGTACATCACGCCGGAAGTGTTCAAGAACGCGTTGCGGAGCGGAACAGCCGAATGACCCCAGGGAGAATTGCGCGCGTTCTTCTGACGATTTTCTTCATCGGCTTGCTCTTCACACCTGTGGCGATGAAGCGCTACGCGGCCCGGCGTGCTTCCGATCGAATTGCCGCGGATATGCAAACGGCACTGGTCCGCCATGGATTTTACCTGACGGAAGTTTCGCACGCGGCGGGCATTGACTTTGTTCATCAGGCTCCGACTCTCGATCCCAAGCTTGCCCCGATCATGCCCGAAGTGGCCTCGATGGGAGCATCGGTCTCGATTGTGGACTTCGATCGCGACGGATGGCCCGATATCTACGTGACGAACAGTGCGATCGGCAGCAAGAACGCACTCTATCGCAACATGCACGACGGCACGTTTAAAGACGTTGCCCCGGAAATGGGAATTGCCGACGTGAACCAGCCCGGCACAGGCGTCTCAACCGGCGCGGTGTGGGGCGACTACGACAACGACGGCTACGAAGACTTATTTCTTATCAAGTGGGGGCGCCCGGAGCTTTATCACAATGATCAGGGGCACGGTTTTACGCGCGTCACCGAACAGGCTGGCTTACCCGCGTGGATCAACGCTGACACCGCCATCTGGTTCGACTATGACGGAGACGGGCTGCTCGATCTTTTCGTTGGCGGCTACTACGCGGAAGACATCGATCTGTGGCATTTGAATACGACTCGAATCATGCCTGATAGTTTCGAGTACGCGAAGAATGGCGGGAGAAAATATCTTTTTCACAATCTGGGCAATGGAAAGTTCGAAGAAGTCAGCGAGAAGGTGGGCATCAACAGTCGCCGCTGGGCGCTGGCGGCATCGGCTGCGGATCTGCGCGGCACCGGTCATCCGGATCTATTTGTGGCCAACGATTACGGCGTCTCTGAACTCTATTTTAACGATGGCGGGCACTTTCGAGAGGTGGGACAGCAGACTGGCGTCGGTTTCGCTCCCAAGAGCGGCATGAACGCTGCCTTCGGCGACATTCTCAATGACGGCAACTATGCGGTCTATGTTTCCAACATTTCCGAAGACGGCATCCTGATCCAGGGGAACAATCTATGGATGCCGAAGCAAGGAACATCCGGCAACGGATTGCAGTATGAGAATCTCGCCCGCGACTTCGGTATTGAGCTCGGTGGCTGGAGTTTCGGCGCGCAGTTTGGCGATCTCAATAATGACGGCACTCTGGATCTGTATCTCGCGAATGGCTACATTTCCCTCGATCGCGGGCGCAGCTATTGGTACGATTTTTCGAAAGTCGCGGGAGGCAATAGCACGATCATCGGCGACGCCAAGAATTGGCCGGCCTTTGACGGTCGCAGTCTCTCGGGCTATCAAAACAAGAAAGTCTGGTTGAACGACGGTGCGGGAAAGTTCATCGATGTAGCCCAGGCTGTAGGCGTGACCGATACCTATGACGGCCGCGCGGTGGCACTGGTTGATTTGTGGAATCGCGGCGTGCTGGATGTCGTGGTTGCGAATCAAAAAGGTCCGCTGCTGGTCTACAAGAATACTGTAGCGCCCGAGAATGAGTGGATCGAGTTTCAACTGGAAGGAGCGACCAGCAATCGCAGCGCGATCGGCGCCGAGGTTACACTTTACTGGAATGGACAAAAGCAAATGCAGGAGGTTTCTGGTGGCACAGGTTTCGCCGCGCAAAACGATCGCCGCCTGCACTTTGGTCTGGGGAAGAATCCGCACATGGAGAAGGTTGTGATTCGCTGGCCCTCCGGCAAGGTGCAGACGATTGAGCAACCTGCACTCCGCCAATTGCACGTGGTGAAGGAGCCGGCATGAGCCAGATGACTACGCCCGTGGTCACTCCGCCGGCAGGGACGCCGCGCAAACCGTTTTTCAGTCTCGACAATCGCTACATCGCACCCGCATTCATCACTTGTATTCTGCTCGCCGGGCATTTGTCGTTCGGGATTCTCGAGAGCTATCAGAAGACGCTGCTCGCGATCGTCACCAGCATTGCGCTGGAAGTCGTGCTGGGGCGGATTTTCTTTCGCAAATGGGTTCATCCTGCGAGTGCATATATCACCGGTATCAGCGTCGGCATACTCGTCCGTTCCCCTGCCTTCTGGCCCTATGCTCTGTGCAGCGCGATTTCGATCACGTCGAAATATGTGCTGCGCATCAAGAACCAGCACATATGGAATCCGTCGAACTTCGGAATTTCCGTAATGCTGTTTCTCGCGGCGGACACCGTGGCTACCCTGAGTATTCAATGGGGAAACTATTTGTTGCCGATGCTGGTGATCTGGGCCCTGGGCTCAGTGATCATTGCTCGACTCCATCGCTTCCATATCACCGGCATCTATGTCGCGTCATTTCTCGCCTTCGCGTTTCTGCGCAGCTGGATGACGGGGAGTCCGTGGCAGTCTGAAGTCGCGCCAATCACCGGACCGATGTATCAACTTTTCATTTTCTTTATGATCACCGATCCTAAGACCACGGTACGGTCGAAGCGCGGACAATGCATTGTGGTTTTTCTGGTGGCCGTTGGGGAAATGATTCTGCGCCTGCGGCAGGTGGTGTACGCGCCGTTTTATGCGCTCTTTATCGTCGGTCCGGCAGCCATGCTGATTCAGATTTGGATGGATTCACGCCGCGCGAGTTCTGCGCGGATCGTGGCGCGACCCTAATTGTTTTGGAGAATTGTCCAAGAAACTATCGATGATCGGAATCCGGTTCAGTCTCTCTTTACTACTTCTCAGCCTGCTCGGACTGGCTGCGTGCCAACAAACATCCGTAAGTTTGCCGCAGCGGGCATTGCCGCCGCAATCGGAAAGCGCGATGCCAGCGCGTGCAACTCCTGCATCGGCGACGGCTCAGCAAAAATCTTCTCCGCGGCCTTCCGGTCCCATTGAGTTCACGGATGTGACCGCGCAAGCGGGCATTCATTTCAAACATAACACCGGCGCATTCGGGAAAAAATATTTACCCGAGACCATGGGAAGCGGCGTCTGCGTCATTGATTACGACAACGATGGCTGGCCAGACATCTTCTTCGTTAATTCGATGGACTGGCCGGGGCACAAGGGGGGCAAGTCTTTTCCTGCGCTCTATCACAACAATAAAGACGGGACGTTCACCGATGTAACGCGCGAGGCCGGACTCGCCATCGAAATGTACGGGCTGGGCTGCACGGTCGGCGACTACGACAACGACGGATACGACGATATTTACATCACGACCGTCGGCTCGAATCATCTGTTCCGCAATCTTGGAAATGGAAAATTTGCCGATGTCACCTCCAAAGCGGGCGTGGCTGATCCGGGCTTCTCCGCGAGCGCCGTGTGGTTTGATTACGATAACGACGGCAA
>JASHOT010000251.1 GCA_030040965.1 Candidatus Sulfotelmatobacter sp.
AAGCTATTGCTAAGAAAAGTCGATCCCGTCTATCCCGAGGAAGCCAAACGGAACCACATCCGTGGCGCTGTCCTATTGGCTGTTACTATAGATCGTCAAGGCGCAGTCACCGATGTACAGCCGGTATCCGGTCCACCGGAACTCGCCTCCGCCGCCGCTGAGGCTGTGAAACAGTGGCATTACAAACCATACTTAATGTGGGATCGACCGCTAGTGGTCCACACGCAGATCGAAATCGACTTTCCCAACGCGGTAGGAAGGATAGCGACGCGATAGGTTGCGAGTTGGTTTCTACCCGTAATAGAGTTTCTCCAGTTCCTTGTGCACCTTCGCTGACAGCGCCTCCAAATCCCTGACCGTCAGCCCGGCAGTCGCAATCGGCTCACCGACTCGCATCTCCAGTGGACGCGGTTTGATGTGATACGTGTTCATGGGTAGCAGCTCATAAGTACCGACGAGCGCAACCGGAACGATGTCCACCTGCGCCTTGATTGCCAGAAAAAACGCGCCCGGCAGAAACGGCTTGATTTCGCCATCGGGCGTGCGGCCGCCCTCGGGAAAAATCACCAGCGGCATGCCGGCCTGCAATCCCTTCAGCGCGGCGCGGATGCTGCCGATCGACCGCGATGGATTCTGCTGATCGAGGCAAATTTGCCCCGAGCGCTTCAGATGCCATCCGACCACGGGATAGGCCAGCAACTCTTTCTTGAACGCGATGCGGAATTGAAAGGGCAGGTTCACATAAATCACGGGGATGTCGAGCGCCGAGGCGTGATTTACCGCATAAACGTGCGGTTTTGACCTTTCGATCTTGTCGAGCCCGGTCACTTTTACCGGAGAAGCGATCGTCTTCATGATCAGCCACGACCACGCCGTGGCGAACCAGTGCATCCTGCGCCCGTCGCGATCAAAGAATCCGGCGATCAGCGCGGCCGGCCCCATGATCAGCGTATACAGCCAGATCAGCGGATCGAAAATGAAATAAGACCGCAGGCGACTCAGCCAGCCATACTTCATGCTGCGGACTTCATGTGGACTTCTCGACACCGGCGCGATTGAGGCTGGCTGCGAGCGGGTTCGACCCCTCTCGGAGTTCTCCGCCTGATCCTTCTCGGTCAGATCTTTCTCGGCCTGATCCTTGTCAACTTCGCCTAGCGATGAATTCAATTCCCGCACGCTACTATTTTAGAGGAAAGAGAGCCCTGTCTAGCGGCAAAGGCTGGCTTTCCAAGTGATTTCAGACGCGCACTCCCAGAAAGCTCATGGCTTCCCCGACCAGATAGATCGACCCGGTCACGACGATGACTGCAGCCGTCCCGGCGATCTCTTTCGCGCGCTCCAGCGCCGAGTGAACCTCGGCAATCAGCTCGATCTCAGTCCCGGTTCGGCTCGCGGCCGCCCGAATGTCTTCGGGTGAAGCGGCTCGTGGATTCTCCGGCCTGGTCGCAATCACGCGCTCCGCCAGGGGAAACAGAATCTCTGTCATCTCTGCGATGGCCTTATCGCGCATCGCTCCGAAAACAAAGATCAACGCACGCCCTTCATAGCGCTCCGAAAGCGCAGAGCGCAGCGCCCATGCGCCCGCCGGATTATGGGCCACGTCGAATACAATCTCGGGCCAGCCTCCGTGCCGCGGAATCACCTGAAATCGGCCCGGCCAGCGCGTCTCGCGAACGCCCTGCTCGATCGATTCTGCTGTGATCGCGTGGAACCCCTGCTTGCTCAATTCTTCCGCCGTTGCGATGGCCAGCGCCAGGTTGCGCAACTGGTGCCGCCCCACAAGCGGCGATTCAACGAGAATCTGTCTTCCCATCACATGCAGCGGATATCGATAGCGCGGCAGCTTGTCTGGCTCGGTCCTCGGTACTCGCAACTCGGTACTCGCCGGCGAGACTGGCGGCACGTAAGGCACGGCGCTTACACCCTTGGCATCCAGATCGAGAATCGTGTTTCCGATCACATCATTCGCCTCCGGCTGCTGCGGCAGCGTGACGACCACGCCGCGGGGACGAATAATGCCGGCTTTCTCGCGCGCAATCTCTCCGACTGTGTTTCCCAGAAACTTCTGATGATCGAGCGAAATATCGGCAATCACGCTGACTAGCGGCTCGACGACATTCGTGGCATCGAGTCGTCCGCCCATGCCGACTTCGAGCACGGCAATGTCGACTCGTTCCCGCGCGAAATGAGCGAACGCGATCGCTGTCATCATCTCGAAGAAGCTCGGATGCCACGGCAGCTCTCGCCGTTCGACCAGACGCTCGGCAACCCGGTCCACCTCGCCGTGTAACTCCGCGAACTGGTCATCACTGATGGGCTCGCCATTCACCCCGATCCGTTCATTGATCCGGACAAGATGCGGCGAGGTATAAAGCGCGGTCTTCAATCCCGAAGCGCGAAGGATCGTGGCCAGCGTGGCTGCGGTCGATCCTTTGCCATTCGTTCCCGCAACCAGAACGGAAGGGAAGTCGCGCTCTGGATGGCCCATCGCCGCGAGCAGCACACGCATGTGCGCCAGGTCGAACTTGTGCGACGGCGTCTGGGCCAGTTCATGGCCTAGCGCAAACATGCTCGCCACCGCGGTTTCGTAAGACATAGAGCAGCCTTTCGGCTGTCAGCCATCAGCTCTCAGCTGGAAACATCAGGTTATCAGTAGCTAGCCACGAAAATGGGAATAACTAAGGCGCGCATTGGGTTGTCATTGCGGTTTCATTTCTTTGTCCATAGCAGCCAAAGTCCCAACGCGGTCGGAGCAATCCAGCCGAAGAAGAGTACCGGTACCACAATACGAAAAAAGATAACCGCAGCTTTCGCGGGATCGAAGACACCCTTTGGCCAGAAAATTGAAAAGCCAGTCCTGCTAAGAAAAATGGCTACGGCCAACCACAATCCGCCCAATATCAGGAGGAACGCGCTCATGTCGATCCTTCTGACGGCTGACAGCTGAGAGCTGACAGCTAAGACATGAATTCCAGCGCGCGTGCAATGTAAGGCTTGAGCAGCTTGCGGGGCACGACCGCATCGAGCATGCCATGCTGCAGAAGGAACTCGCTGCGCTGGAATCCCGGAGGGAGTTTCTGCCGTATTGTCTGCTCAATCACGCGCGGCCCGGCAAATCCGATCAGCGCTCCCGGCTCGGCAATGTTCAGATCGCCCAGCATGGCAAATGATGCCGTCACCCCTCCGGTGGTCGGATCGGTCAGCAGCGAAATGTAGGGCACTCGCGCCTTGTCGAGCCGCGCCAGGGCGGCGGAAATTTTCGCGAGCTGCATCAGGCTGATCACGCCCTCCATCATGCGGGCGCCTCCCGACGCCGACACGATAAGCAGCGGCGTTTTCGAATCGGCCGACCGCTCCACCGCGCGCGTAATCGCCTCGCCCACCACCGCGCCCATGCTGCCACCAATAAATGCGTACTCCATGACGCTGGCGATCACTGCTCGTCCCTGCAGCTTACCCTGAGCGTTGATCACCGCATCTTTCAGCCCGGTATCATGCTGCGCCTGCCTCAGGCGGGAGGAGTACGGTTTCAGATCGACAAATTTCAGGGGATCGGTCGATGACAGATTTCCGTCGAAAGTCTCGTACTGATTGTCGTCCATCAACTGCGCCAGGCGCGTGCGGGCGTCGATGCGGAAATGCTTGTCACACTTCGGGCAGACGTTCAGGTTGTCTTCCAGATCTTTTTTCCAGATGATTTGCCGGCAATTCTCACACTTCACCCACAGTCCCTCCGTGCGGACTTTTTTTTCGCCCGAAGTATCCAGTTCGCCGGATTCGCGCTTAAACCAGGCCATATAGATTGAACGATTGAATCCTTCAGTCATTGAGGTGATTAAAACCGCCGCCCGTTGAGGGCTTTTCCATGGCTCAATGACTGAATCTCTCAATGACTCAAGTCAGTACTCGATTCCTCTCTGCGCCATCACGCCCTTTTCGTAGGCGTGCTTCACCTGCCGCATCTCCGTCACTGTATCGGCAACCTCGACAATTGTGGGATGAGCATTCCGGCCCGTCAAGATAACGTGCACCATTTCCGGTTTGTGCTTGAGGCTCTCCACGACCTTGGCCGGGTCGAGCATGCCATAGCTGATCGCGTAATTGATCTCGTCCAGCACGACCAGATCCCACTCACCCGACTGGATGGCCTTCCCCGCCTCGGCCCAGGCATCTTCAACCATGCGCACGTCTTCGGGGTCGGGTTTCTCGGTTCCCACCTTCACAAAACCGCGTCCCATCTGTTTCATCACGAATTTATCGCCGAAGGCCTGCACCGCATCGAGCTCGCCGTAATGCCACGATCCCTTCAGAAACTGCAGCATCAGCACCCGCATGCCCTGACCCACCGCTCGCAGCGCCGTCCCCATGGCGGCGGTTGTCTTGCCTTTCCCGGGACCGGTATTGACGATGACGAGACCACGACGAATATCAGCCATGCGGTTAGCGGAAGACTGATTCTACTAGAAGCGGCTCGCTCGGGGCCTTGACGGCGTAGAAAAAATTGCCTCCCTCATCATCGCTGTCGGAATCGTTCCGGTCCAATCGGCGCTGTCCAATCATGGACACTCTGCTCCCCTTCCGGACAACGGATCTCGAGGTCCAGGGCGCCTGCCGCTTGATCTTTCAACAGGTTAGGCTGTTGTTCGACATGGGGGAAGAGTTGCATTGATCTTGCATTGATCTTGCGGCTGGCTAGAGGTGGAGTCCTCTCAGTGAGTTTTAGTCTGCGACTCGTGGCGCTCAAGGAAATACGAACGGAACCGGCCGCCGCACGGTCTATAGTTAGCAGGTGTTCGTTCCCGACCGGAGTCGACCGCCACAAAAAAGATGTTTGCGGGCCCAACTTTTCCACGGAATTTTCCATGGAACCGTAGCATCCAATATTCCGTAACTCGGTCAGCGGATCTCTGTCCCCTCGCATCGCGGAGGTCTTATCGTGATCAATAAGTGCGTTGCCTTGCTCTTGTTTAGCGCCCTGGTTCCTTTGTCTTTTGGCGCTCAGCATGTCGCGGTTCACCCCAGAACTTCGTTCGACTCGTCCGAACAGGAAACCATCCGCGAGATCATCGACATGGAGCGGCAGGCTCGCGAGGCCAGCCTGCACCGCGATGCCGATTTTTCCCAGCGCACGCTCGCCGAGGATTACGTCGCCATCACGCCGCTGGGACAGGTCACCACCAAGCAGGAGACGGTTTCTGCCCGCAAGAGCGGACAGCTTCGCTACGACGCCATCGACGTGAGTGACATGGTGGTTCGCATCTACGGAGACACCGCTGTTGTCACGGCCCGCGCCGACGTCAGGGGTCACCAGCTCGGTGAAGATTTCAGCGGTCCTTACCGTTACACGCGAGTCTGGGTCCGCCGCACCGGCCATTGGCAGGCCGTCAGCTATCAGGCGACGGTGACGCAGTAGCAAGAGCGGCAGTTTTTGGCGTTCTCTGTAGTTGATCCCTTTTTTGCAGATACAATCATCCCCAGGTTTCGATCACTTATGAGACAAAACCGTAGACTTACCCGCTGCACACTTTTCGTTCCACTCATTGTTTTCTGCGCGCTCCTCTCGGCGGCCCAGGAGCAGAAACTTGCGCCCGCAAAGCGGGCTCAGATTGAGGCCGCGGTTTCGAAGTTCATGGCCTCGACTCATGCTCCTGGCGTGGCGGTCGCTGTGGTGGAGAACGGCGAATACGAATGGGCCAACGGATTCGGCTTGGCCGATCTGGAAAATAACGTGCCAGCCAGCGAGCGCACGTTATTTCGTATGGGCTCTATCTCGAAGTCTCTGACGGCTGTTGGCACACTCGAACTCTGGGAGCGCGGAAAAATCGATCTCGACGCCCCGGTGCAGAAATACTGTCCTGCTTTTCCCGAGAGACAAAAACCGATTACTACGCGCGAAGTGATGGGACATCTCGGCGGCATCCGCCACTATAAGGAGGGCCCCGACGACCTTGAGATCAACAACACCAAGCACTTCGACAACCCGATTCAGGGCGGCCTCGCTTTCTTCAAGAACGATCCTCTCGTCGCCGACCCGGGCACACACTTCCACTACTCGACTCAGGGGTACACGCTGGTCGGATGCGTCATGGAGGGTGCATCCGGAGAGAAGTATGTGGACTTCATGATGAAGAATGTTTTTGCTTCCTCTGGAATGGAGCACACGCAGGCCGACAATCGGTTCACCATCATCCCCTATCGCACGCGCTTCTATCACAAGACCGAGTCAGGGACGGTGGAGAACGATGAATTCCTCGATTCGAGCTATAAAATTCCCGGCGGAGGCTGGCTCTCATCCGCCGCCGACATGGCACGATTCGAAGTCTCCATTCTCGATGACAAACTGCTCAAACATGCGACCGAAGAGATGATGTGGACGCCGTTGAAACCCTCCGATGGCTCGGAAGATCATTACGGACTCGGGTGGGGCGTATTTACAGAAGCGGGAATCCGCTACGTTGGCCATAGCGGTGGCCAGCAGGGGACGAGCACCGATTTCCTGATCGCACCCGAAAAGAAGGCAGGAGCAGTGGTGCTCGCCAACATTGAAGACGTGAATTCCAACCAACTGACCAGAGAGATTTTGAAAATCCTGCTGCCCACCACAGAACATACGCTGAAATAATGGCCGCACGGGACGAGGGATCGGACGCGAGGCAACAAGGACGGCTGAATGACTCACGCACCCCGGATTTTGATAGCAATGATTTCGACAGGCCTCGCGCTTCCTCTTGTAGCGCAGAACACTCCGCGGATCGAAGCCTTCGGGGGATTCCAATTCTTACACGTGGGAAGTTTCGATGGCGATGGGATAGCGCGGCCAATACAAACGGCTGGAGTGCGTCGGCGACCTTGAAGTTGCACAAGCATGTCGGCGTCAGCGCCGACTTCAGCGGCAATTACCGATCAGAGGGAATCCTCAATTCACAACAGCGCAGCGTTCCAGCTCCGGCCCAGATTCGCATCTACACGTATACTTTTGGGCCCACCACCACTCTGTTTTCACATGGCGGCTTCAGTCTTTTCGCGCACGCGTTGTTTGGTGGAGCTCATGTAAGTCCAAATGGTTGTGTCCTTTCAGCGGATCCCCCGACGAATGCGGTTCCGGCGGATATTCGGGCTTTGCCATGATGCTGGGTGGGGGCATCGACGTGAAGGATAGCCACCGCGTCGGGTTTCGGATCGCACAAGTCGACTGGGTACGACTCCCAGCCCAGTTCTCTGATGAAACCGAAAGCGGCAACCTGCGATTTTCTATGGGGCTTTATGGGGCTTATATTCCGTTTCTAAGGCCGCTTCTTGCCCCGCTCACCAAGAACTAATGTCCCGAATGATACGGATGCCCCTTCAGAATCGTGAACGCCCGATAGATCTGCTCCAGCAGAACCACGCGCGCCAGCTCATGCGCCATCGTCATCTTTCCAAGTGAAATCACGTGTTGCGCAGACGATCTTGCCGCGTCGCTGAAACCGTCGGCGCCGCCGACTGCGAATACGAGAGGGAGTGGGTTGCGACCCTGATAATCGCCGAGAAATTTCGCGAAGCCCTCGGAAGAAAACTCTTTGCCCCTCGAATCGAGCAGAGCCAGCGTTGCGCTTTTTGCTCCCGACCCGCCGGTGTAAAGTGCCAGCAGCGCCGCTTCATCCCGCAGAGAAACGCCTTCCACCGGCGCGTACCGCGAGATGCGCCTGAGATACTCCTCGGTGAGCGCCTGAATCGCCGGTTCCTTCGTTTTTCCGATCCATGCGATCTTGAGCTTCACTGGAATGGCAATGCGGTGCCCCTAGGCTTTAGCCCTTTTCTTCCTAGCTGGCGCCAGCCGACTCGAAGATTTCCTCTTTCGCGGGGCAGGTTTCAGGTCGGAAGGCTGCAGCCGCTTCGCGGATTTCCATAGCCGCTCGAGGTTGTAGAATTTTCGCGCGTGCTCAGAAAAAATGTGCACCACGAAGTCTACGTAGTCGATCAGCACCCACTCGGCCTGGTTATAGCCTTCGACACTATTCGGACGCAGCCCGGCATGCTTCAGGCGCAGCTCCACTTCGTCGGCGATGGCCTGAATCTGCCGCGGATTCGTCCCACTGCACAGCACAAAGTAGTCGGTGAATGCACCCGACCCTTTTTCCATTTCCAGAATGCTGAGTTCTTCGGCCTTTTTGTCGAGGCAGGCCTGGATGGCGTCGGCTACTTGTTTTCTCAGTTCGTTCTTCTTCATTTAGTCGATAGACGTCAGTCTTGGGTTGTTGGCCCGAAAGTGATTATGTAGGAATTGAGTAAGTCAGGCTAACTCGATTTCTTCGTTTCCGCTTCGGCGCGCTTGCGCAATGCCGCCATGGTCGCCTGCGATGGGTCTTTCCGGTTGCTGTTCTTGTTGCGCCGTTTCGGTTTCGTGACGTAGTGATTCTTGGCCATTTCGAAAAATCTCTCCTGGTGGTCAGTTCATTGGTTGATACGAAGATTCAGATCTTCAATTGTAAATGAGGTGAGGACTGAGGACTAACAACCAGCGACTATTTGTAGAGTCCAGTCTTGCGGATGTACTCCGCGACCGAGGGATCGACGAACCTTCCCAGGGATTTGCCGGCGGCCGCAGCCTCACGAATGGCCGTCGCCGAAGCGGGCTGCCGCAGATCCGGCAGGCAATGAATCTTCACCCCCGGCAACACCAGGTCTCCGCAAGCTGGCTGCTTGTGGAATGGCTTTGTAACCTCGGCTCGCGGGCGCAGTTTCTCGGGCAAAGCATT
>JASHOT010000252.1 GCA_030040965.1 Candidatus Sulfotelmatobacter sp.
ACCGGATTGCCCTTCTGACAGTGCCAGTTTAGATACCCTGCAGGCCAATAACGTTGCAGGTATTTACCGTTGCGATAACCTCCGGCTACTTTGCCTCCGCGCCCTCTGTGGTAGTTGATTTCTCCGGCCTTAGCACCGGAAACAAAATCACGTCCCGGATCGTGTGCGAATCCGTCAGTAGCATGCATAGCCGATCGATTCCCACACCCACTCCTCCCGCCGGCGGCATTCCATATGACAGCGCGCGAATGTAGTCCTCATCCATCTGGTGGGCTTCTTCGTCGCCGCGCTCGCGCTCTTTCAATTGCGCCTCGAAACGCCGTCGCTGGTCTTCAGGATCGTTGAGCTCCGAGAATCCGTTCGAAATCTCCATCTGCCCGGCGTAAATCTCGAATCGCTCCGTCCACTCCGGTTCGTCGGCCTTCTGCTTGGAGAGCGGCGAGACCGCAGTAGGGAACTCATAAATAATCGTCGGCTGCGTCAGATGCTCTTCCGCCGCAGCTTCGAACAACGCCGCAATGGTCTTGCCTGTCGGCTCATTCGGGTCGTATGCCATGTGCGAGTGCGCACGGTTGAAGCGCTCCACCAGTTTCTTGACCCCTTCGGCGCTCGCAAAATCGCTCATCTCGGGCTTCGCGCCAACCTCCGGCCAGAATTTGATAATCGCCTCCCGCATCGTCATGCGCTGCCAGTTCGCCCAGTCCAGTTCATGGACGCTTTCTGTCCCTCCCTCCCTCACCGTCCATTTCGATTTGGTATTACCGTTCACAGCAATAGAAGCCTCAGTAATAACTTCCTGAGTAACATTCATGATGCCCTGATAATCGGTGTAGGCCTGGTATGCCTCCATCATGGTGAACTCCGGATTCCATCGCCATCCCAATCCTTCATTGCGAAAATTCCGGTTGATCTCATACACCCGGTCCAGTCCACCCACCACCAGCCGCTTCAAATAAAGTTCCGGCGCGATGCGCAGATACAAATCCATATCGAGCGTATTGTGATGAGTGACGAACGGCCGCGCCACCGCGCCGCCCGCGATCGGCTGCATCATCGGCGTCTCCACCTCGATGAAGCCGTGCCCATCCAGGGTTCGCCGCGCCGACTGAATCAGCTTGCTGCGCTTCAAGAAAACTTCCCGCACTTCCGGATTCATCACCAGATCGACATACCTCTGCCGATAACGCAGTTCGACGTCCGTAAGCCCGTGCCACTTTTCGGGCAGCGGCAGAAGGTCCTTGCTCAGAAACGTGATCTCCTCCACATGCACCGACAACTCCCCCGTGCGCGTGCGGAAAAGATATCCACTCACCCCGATGTGGTCCCCGAGATCAAGCAGCTTGTAAAGCTCAAACCCGTTTTCGCCCACCGCATCCTTCTTGACGTAGATCTGCAGTTTTTGTCCGCCCTGCTGCAGATGCGCAAATCCCGCCTTGCCCATCAGGCGAATGGCCATGATGCGCCCAGCCACGCGCACGTTGACCCTCCGCGCCTCCAACTCCTCGACCGGCTTGTCGAATTGCGACCAGATTTGCGGAATGGTATGGGTGAACTCGTACCGCGTGCGATACGCGGTCTGGCCCAGCGCTTCAATCCGCTTCAGTTTTTCGCGGCGCTGCTGATAGATGCTCTCGTCGAGTGCCAAGGGAATCCTTTGGTTGCGGTTGGAGGAACGGAAATTATAAACAATTTCGGCGAGGTCCTCGCTCGGGTGCCCCATTCAAGCCCGGTTTTGGCTTGAGTGGGGAAGTGGTCCGGCCGTTTTCCACAGCCAGAGTTTGTTTCCGTGTGACGAACGACCTTTACCCTGATTACAGAAAGCGCATTATGGAAACCATGCGCACGAATCGGGAAACTCACAGCTTGAGTCGGTCTTGCAGATTGCACCGTAACTCCTTCTGCCACAATATTTTGCCTGTACGTCGCGCGCCCTCAATATTTTGCCGCGCTCCGGCCCGATACCCTAAACCTGAATTATTCAAAGATTTACCAGCAGTAGCAAAAAAATTGTGGTCTGACCACTTCGATGTCGTTGCCGTCGCCGTCGCCGCCGCCGCCCACTTGTGCGTACCAATATACCATGGTACATTGGTACATATGAGCGAGGATGATCCCAAACTCGAAGTCGAGCGCGTGCAGACCGGCGTCCGCATCGAGAAGCGCATTCTCAAAGTGCTGAAGGCCTTCGCCGAATATCACGACATGACTCTCGGCGACGTGCTCGAAGGCATCGTGCTGCACGCCTTCGACGGCAAGACTCCGTTCAGCCCAGCCTCGCTCGAACGCATTCGTGAACTGAAGAAGTTCTACGAGCTCGATCTCGACTCCAGCGCCAGCCACCGGCTGAAGGAGATCAAGTCCGCGCGCAAACGCATCAAGTAGGAGACCCTTGCATGAAGCCGAAACTCGGGCTGTGCGTCCTGCAGTACTCTTTGGCCATCGTCATTCTGATCGAAGCCTTACTTTTCGTTCTCCCCAGCGCCGGGCACGAATTTGCGCGCACCCACATGCCGGGTTTCATCCGCTTGCTCCTGGGATGGGGCGAGATCGCCGGCTGCATCTTTCTCCTGGTTCCGCGCACCGCCGTTCGCGCCGCATGGTTTCTTCTTGCCGTCTTCATTTTCGCCATCCTGCTGCATCTGCTGCACGGGCTATACAACGTCGGAAACCTGGTCATCTACGCCGCGGCCGCATTTGCCATCGCGTCAGGGAGGAGTTAGTTGACAATGCCGATTGCACAGCAAATCCAATGCACCGGCAGCTTCGATCTTCCCTGCAACGCCGACGCCGCCTTCCCGCTGTTCAGCCCCGAAGGCGAGCGCGCGTGGATCAAGACCTGGAATCCGCAGCCGATGTTTCCCACGACCATCGACTTCGTCCCTGACACAGTCTTCCACGAGGGCGATGGTATCGACCAGGCCTTCTGGACGATCATCGATGCGGACTGGAAAACTCATCGTGCCGTATATGTCCGCGTCGCCCCCGCATCGCATGTCGCGCACATCATCGTAAAACTCGACCCAATGAAGACCGATGCCCTCGACCTCGACCGCTGCCGCGTCAGCGTGACCTACACTGTCACCGCCTTTGGCGATCAGGCCAGCCGCATTCTCGAACCGTTCTCCGACGATGCCTATCGTGAGCGGATGCGAAACTGGCAAAGCCAGATTGCCACCTATCTTGAAACCTGCGCCGCCCGTTGATCGAGGCTCAGTTTGAATCCTGCCGCTGCGTCATCCCTCGCGGAGCGAGGGATCTCCCGAGGCCGCCCGCTGAAACGAGACATCTTCTGCCGCTGTCGTTTATGATCGTTCCCCGTCTAATATTGTCGACCAACGGAGACACATGTCATGAAGCTGGCAAAAGCCGCAGGCGTCCTTTCCGTTCTCGCGTCCGTCCTTCTCTCGCTTGCCCATGCCCAAGTGCGAAACGGCGAAGACGTTCTCCGGGCAATGCATGATCGCTATCAGAAAACCTGGTACCAGACCCTGACGTTCGTGCAGAAGAGCACAACCTACAAAGAAGATGGAACCAGCAGCGCTGAAACCTGGTATGAGGCGGCTTTGCTGCCGGGCAAGCTCCGTATCGATGTTGGTGAGCCCGCCAAGAACAACGGTTATCTGATGGTCGATGGCAATGTCACCGCGTTTCAGGAGGGCAAGGTCGCAGCTACGCGGCCGTATGTGAATATTCTGCTCGTGCTCGGATTCGACGTTTACAAGCAGGATCCGGACGCGACCATCAAGGTCGTCAAAGGCGAAGGCTACGACCTCTCAAAGCTCCACGAAGACACCTGGGAAGGCCATCCCGCGTACGTGGTCGGCGCTGACAAGGGCGATTTGAAGTCGCGCCAGTTCTGGATCACGAAAGATTCGCTCCTCTTCGTGCGCGTCATCGAGCCATCGCGCGGCGATGCCACCAAGACGGACGACATCCGCTTCACGCACTATCAGCCGCTCGAGGGTGCATGGGTCGCCGCTCGCGTGGAGGTGTACTCGGGCGACAAGCTGGTTTTTTCCGAAGACTATTCCGACATCCAGGGCAACGTGAAGCTGAGTCCCGCGGTTTTCGATCCCGCGCAGTTCACCACCACCCATTGGGAGAAGCCCTAGGCTTGAGGGCGTCATCCCGAGCCTAGCCGGCTTTATCGAAGAAATGCCCTGGCGGAGTGAGGGATCTCCCTAAGCACAAAGTGGCCGCGGGGGAGATCCCTCGGCTCGCTGGCAAAAGCGCGAGCCATCGGGATGACGCATCCAACGGGGGGGAAATTTGAAACTGTGCCACTGCCCAACGCCGAACAGGCTTGCTCGTTTATTCCAATCGCGCTACGATTGCGCCTGAGTAAAGCTCATGCCGCAGAACTACGTACCCATCTTTATCTTCATCGCCATCGTCGCCACTTTGCTGCCGATCACGCTGCTGGCGGCCAAACTCGTGCGCCCGGAGAATCCCAACAAAACGAAGTTGATGCCCTACGAGTGCGGCATCGATCCGGTCGACAACGCCCGCGGCCGCTACACCGTGCGCTTCTACATCATCGCCATTCTGTTCGTGGTCTTCGACGTGGAAACCATTTTCCTGTTTCCCTGGGCGGTGAAGTTCAAAGCCTTCGGCCTGTTCGGCCTGATCGAGATCTTGATCTTCCTTGTCATCCTGATCGCCGGATACATCTGGGTTTGGCAGAAGGGCGCGCTGGAGTGGGTGTAGCGATTGAGTGATTGAGTCATTCAGCCATTGAGTCATTGGAACCGATTCGCAATGGCCCGATGACTCAATCACTCAATGACTCAATCGCCCAATGACCCAACCGCCCAATGACTCAATCGGTGAAACTTTCACCGCCTCCCGCTGGACGCAGGGCAACTTCTTTTTCCCGACCAAGCTCGTCATCAGCCCGCAGCGCGTCAGCCGCGTGAAGTCGCGCCTGTTCGGATCGAATGAAGAATCGATCGCCATGTCAAAGATCGCGTCCGTGCATATTCGCACCGGGCCGTTCTGGTCCGAGATCGTCATCGAATCCGCCGGCGGCGCCGGTGCCGTGACCAGCCACGGCCATCGCAAGAAAGATGCTCAACGCATCCGTGATCTGATCGAGCAATATCAGGCGCAGTCGCGCTAGATATCATCTCGGTCTTCTGTCCGTCGGTTTCAACCTGCGGGCTCGCGACATTCGAAGCCTCTTGCATCCTCATAAGGCGCACCCACCCGAACGCTGATAGGGTTTCGTATGCCCCGTTCATCTCATCTTCGCTGAACGACCCCGCACGCTCGCCAGCGCGCGATTTCCCGATTGCAACCAGTGCGGCCATACCGTCAGCCAACGTTTCGTGTAGCTTTCCCAGCTGCCGCTCTATATCAGTGTCGCGACTCAGGTCAATTGCTCGCTCGACGGACGCTAGGTTCCTCTCGAGGCTCCGTAGCCCGTCCCGGACCTCGTCTATGCGGCTCGCCACATAGCCGACAGCGAATGCAAACGCCACCATTGAGACTACCCACCCCACAAACCCGCCAAGCACCATCATGGTGCCTCCTTCGCTAAGCTGCCCCGTGCCGCAGGCCTGATGTCGATTTCGGTCTACAACCGGGGGAGCCATATACTTTCTGTATGGCTCACGTTGAGCCGGAGCGGAATAATACAATGATTGATCTAATTGTCCCGCGTTTGAAGAAGGCTGCAGATCAGTTGGCGCCGCTGAGCCTCACCCCAAAGCAAAGAGGCGAGCTAGCCGAATTGGTCGCCAGGGTGGAAGCTCTCCTGCATCAAGCAACTGCTCCAAAGTAGTTCGAGATCGAGGGTCGCCGCTTGCCCAGTGGCCCTCGCATCTATTTCCCGCCGTTCGGACACCGCGCCGTCGCGGCTCCCCTCCGTTGACACCACCCGTTCAAGCTGATAAAAGTGAACGTTCTTCCCGAACGGCCCTTGCGCCGGAGGTTTGTGCCTTCGCGATATGCCGGACGAAACTAAATCCCCCCCTCCACCGCCGCCGGAGGGTGATCCGAAACCGACGGCGGACAAGCCCGCCGTGCCGGGTGGAGTGAAATCCACACCTTCCGGCTCGGTTCAATCGGAAACCACGAAGACACCGCCGGAAAAACCTGCTGTCCCGCCATCAGACAAACCAGCTTCAGAAAAAGCGCACGCGCCGGCGGAGAAAGCCGCGACTCCGCCAAAACCCGCGCCAGCTGCTGCAACTCCCGCAGCCAAACCGGCCGCCGCTGCAGGGCATCCGGCTCCGCCGAAGCCGGCAGGTCCCGCACCCACTCCGTGGGACTCGCCGATGGTCGCAAAGTTCAAGCAGTGCTATGGCTCGGGCATCAACGCGCTCACTCATCTTGGCCAGAATTATCTGGAAGTCGATCGCTCGCTGATCCCCGAGATTCTTCAGCTTCTCCGCGACGAAGACCAGTTCGATTACTGCGTCGACATCACTGCCGCGCATTATCCCAAGCGCGAGAAGCCGTTCGATGTCATCTGGATTCTCTATTCTTTCCCGCGCAACGAGCGCATCCGCGTGAAGACGCAGATTACCGATGGCGAGTTGATCGCCAGCGCGGTGCCGATCTGGGCGACGGCGAACTGGCTGGAGCGCGAAGTCTTCGACATGTTCGGCATCAGGTTCGATGGCCATCCCGATTTGAAACGCATTCTGCTGCCGGATGGATGGAAGGGACATCCGCTGCGCAAGGATTACGGCATAATCCAGCAGGACAACGAATGGGTGCAGATCAACCTGGGAATCGAGAGCGGCCAATGAGGTATCAACATTATTCGCATTGTCATCCTGAGCCTAGCGAAAGACCTATGCAATTGCCGAAAGCGCCGATGCTGTCGAGGAGTGCATAGGTCCTTCGGCCCGCACAAAACGCGGACCTCAGGATGACAAGGAGTAAAGATTTGAGAGCGAGCCAACGACCAACGACTAAGGACTAACGACTGAATGCATGACTGATCCCCGCACACTCTCGCCGCTCGATCTCGACACGCCGGATAAAACTTATCTCGACGCGAACGAGCTTGTCATCAACATGGGGCCGCAGCATCCGGCGACGCACGGCGTGCTGCGCGTCATCCTGCGGCTCGACGGCGAAAAAGTTCTCGGCCTTGAATGCGTCATCGGATACCTTCATCGCGGCGTCGAAAAGATCGCCGAGAACCGCACCTACACGATGTTTAATCCCTACGTCGACCGCATGGATTACGTCGCCGCGGTTTCGAACGGCCTGGGATACTGCGAGGCCGTCGAAAAGCTTCTCAGCGTCGAAGCGCCGCCGCGCGCGCAGTACATCCGCGTCATCCTCACCGAACTGAATCGCATCGCCAGCCACCAGCTCTGGCTGGGGACGCACGCGCTCGATATCGGCGCCATCACGCCGCTGTTTTACACCTTCCGCGACCGCGAAGAGATTCTGAAGATCTTCGAGAAGTATTGCGGCGCACGCCTCACCACGCACGCCTTTCGCATCGGCGGCCTGCAATACGAGGCGTACGACGGATTCGAGAAAGACGTCAGGAACTTCGTCAAGTTCGTAAGGCCGAAGATCGACGAGTACGAAGAACTGCTCACCACCAATCGCATCTGGCTCGAACGCACCAAAGGCGTTGGGGTTATTTCTGGCAAAGACTGCATCGCACTCGGCGTCACCGGTCCCGTTCTGCGCGCCAGCGGCGTGAAGTGGGACCTGCGCAAAGCCCAGCCCTACGCCAACTACAAGAATTTTGATTTCGAAATTCCCGTCGGCCTCAACGGCGACACATACGACCGGTACATCGTGCGCATGCAGGAGTTTCGCCAGTCGCTGCGCATCATCGAGCAGGCGGTCGAAGGCATCCCCGAAGGCCCGATCATGGCCAAAGTTCCGAAGGTGATGAAGCCACCGGTCGGCGAAATTTATCACTCGATCGAAGCGCCCAAGGGCGAGCTCGGATACTTCATCGTCAGCGATGGATCGACGCAGCCCTACCGCGTGCGCGTGCGCCCTCCGAGCTTTGTCAACCTGCAAGCGCTCGATCTCATGTGCCGCAATCAGCTTGTGGCGGACGTCATCGCGGTGATTGGCACGCTCGACATCGTTCTCGGCGAGGTGGACCGCTGATGATTCGTTGCACAACTCGCCGCAGCGCCGCCGTCTCGGCGGCTGTCGTGGCAGCGTCTCGCCGCCACTTCGAATTCGGGACTCGCGACTCAAAACCAACGACCAACGGCCAACGATCGACGACCAACGACCGACGACCAACGACCGACGACTAGAAATGCACGACCTGATCAACTACATCACGTCTTATTTCGGCAGCAATCTGACGCCCGGCGCGGCGGGCAACTTTTTCTGGGCGACCGTTTACATCCTGCTCGTGTTTGTCGGCCTTTCGATCGCCGTCATCGCTATGAATTGGCTGGAGCGCAAGATTCTCGCCCACATGCAAGTTCGTCTCGGTCCCATGCGCGTCGGCCCGCATGGCTTGCTGCAGCCGATCGCCGACGCCATCAAACTGCTGCTCAAAGAAGACATCATTCCGGCCGAGGCCGACCAACTCGTTTTCTGGATTGCGCCGTTCATCGTGGTGCTCGCCGCATTCACGGTTTTCGTGGTCGTTCCGTTCGGACCCACCAGCGCCATCACCGATATGAACATCGGCATTCTGTTTATGCTTGGCGTCTCCTCGCTCAGCGTGCTCGGAATCGTAACGGCGGGGTGGGCCTCGAACTCGCACTATCCTCTGATCGGCGCGTTGCGTTCGAGCGCGCAAATGGTTTCGTACGAAGTTGCCATGGGCCTGGCCGTGGTTTCTGCGATTCTCATGACCAGCCTGCACGGACTCGGCTTCTACGGCGTCGCCGCGTCCGGCGACACGGGCACGTTGAGCATGATCGAGATCGTCAATGCGCAGATGGAGCAGCAGACGTGGTTCATCTTCAAATTTTTCCCGCTCGGCCTGATCGCCTTCACCATCTTTGCCATCGCCATGGTCGCGGAGACGAACCGCGCGCCCTTCGATCTGCCCGAGGCCGAATCCGAACTGACCGCCGGCTTTCACACCGAATACAGCGGCTTCCGCTGGTCTTTATTCTTTCTCGCGGAATACTCGGCCATGATCGCGGTCTCTTCGATCGCGGTGACGCTCTGGCTCGGCGGATGGCTGCGGCCGTTCCCCAACGCTCTCGCCGGCCGCACTTGGGACGTCATCTTCTCTTTCTTTCCCGGCCTCACGTTTCTCGCGCTGGGCGCGATCACGTTCTACAACGTCGCGCGCATGCCCAGGCATCCCCTGTTCAGGATTCAAACAATGGGCTTGGCCGGATTCGGCGCTGTCCTCGGCCTGATCGGCGTCGTGCTCTTGATTCCCGAAATCAGCAGCCATGTGCAGAATGTTTTCTGGTTCTCCGCGAAAGTTGCCGCGTTCATGTACCTCTATATCTGGTATCGTGGCACGTTCCCCCGATATCGTTTCGATCAACTCATGAAAGTCGGATGGAAAGTTTTATTGCCCACGGGACTTGTGCTGCTGATTCTCACGGCGGGCGTCGGGATGCGCGATGAAATTTGGGATCTGTTGCAGAGGGTAACGCACTCATGAACCCGATAGTCGCGCAGAATCCTCCGGTCGCAACTCCATTCTTCTTTTACCTGCTCGCCGCAGCCATGATCATCGGCGGCATCCTGGTGATCACGCGCAAGAACGCTGTCCACTCCGCGCTCGCGCTGATCACCGCCTTGCTCGCGCAGGCCGGGCTATACCTCATGCTGTACGCTCCGTTCGTCGCCGCGGTGCAAATTCTGCTATACGCCGGCGGCATTATGGTGCTGTTCCTGTTCGTGATCATGCTGATCTCGATTGAGCGCACCATGAAAGAGCGTCAGTTCAACAGTCAGTGGCTGATCGGGATCGTGGCCGCCGCCGCATTGGGCGGGTTATTCATTACAGTGTTTACAAAAGGGAAGTCGCTGTTTCCCGATGGCCACTTCACCTATGCCGAATCAGGCAATACGCAGGCCGTCGCCGATCTCTTGTATGGCCCGCACACGGGCATGTACATGTTTTCCTTCGAGATCGCATCGCTGTTACTGCTGGTGGCGATCATCGGAGCCGTGGTGATGGCGAAGAAGAGGATTTGAAGATGGAAGAGCGGCCCTTTAGGGCCGCGTTGGGGCAAACAAGGAGACGGGGCTTTAGCCCCTGACGGCACAATGGACGCGATGCTCCACATCTCGACTCTGCATTATCTGGTTCTCGGCGCGGCGCTGTTTCTGCTGGGCGTGATCGGCGTGCTCACGCGTCGAAACGTCGTCATCGTGCTGATGTCGATCGAATTGATCCTGAACGCGGTCAATCTGAATCTGGTCGCGCTCTCGCGTTACTGGCAGGGAATGCCGGCTCGCATGGGCGGAGGCGCCGGAGCGCTGCATGGCCAGGTGTTTGCCATTTTCGTTATTACCGATGCCGCCGCCGAAGCCGCGGTCGGCCTCGGAATTCTGATCGCCTTCTTCCGCAATAAGGAGACGGTCAATATTGATGAAGTGAATTTGTTGAAGTGGTGAAAAGCAGTACCCAGTACCGAGTACCTAGTACCCAGTAACGGCTTGTCATCCTGAGCGAAGCGAAGGACCTGTGTACTTGCTGGCGTCAGGGAAGTGCGTGGCTTCTTCGCTACGCTCAGAATGACAAACGAAAAGCATGATTTTTCTCGATAACATCTGGCTGATCCCGCTGCTGCCCGGTTTCGGTGCGGCGATCATGTTCTTCTTCGGCCGGCGTCTGCAGAAGTCGACGGTGAGCGCCGTTTGCGTGGGCGTGGTTGCACTTGCCTTCATCATGGCCTGCGGCTCGGTGCTGCAATACAACGCCTGGGCCGATGCGCACAATCATCAGCCGTTCGAAAAGATCGTCTACACCTGGCTCGGCACCGATACCGGCCACTTCAACTACCTGACCAAAGATGGCGCGCAGGCCAAGTTCCAGGCCGACGCCGGATTCCTGCTCGATCCGCTCTCCGGCATCTGGCTGCTATTTGTCACGGGCGTCGGTATGCTGATCCACATTTATTCCACCGGCTACATGGCGCATGAAGGCGGCTACTACCGCTTCTTCGGATATCTCAACCTCTTCATGTTCTCCATGCTCACGCTGATTCTGGCCAATAATTATGTGCTCATGTTCGTTGGCTGGGAGGGCGTCGGCCTGTGCTCGTATCTTCTGATCGGATTTTATTTTCATCGCAAGTCCGCCAGCGATGCCGCCAACAAGGCGTTCATCACCAACCGCATCGGCGATGCCGGATTCATTCTCGGCATGTTTTTCATCGCCTGGTATTTCGGCTCGCTGCGCTACATCGATGTGAATCGTCTGGCGCACAACGGCCACTTCCAGATCGGCGACCCCATCATCACTGCCGCCACGCTCCTTCTTTTTGTCGGAGCCTGCGGCAAGTCGGCGCAACTCCCGCTCTACGTCTGGCTGCCCGACGCGATGGAAGGCCCCACGCCCGTCAGTGCGCTGATCCACGCGGCAACTATGGTCACCGCCGGTGTCTACATGGTTGCGCGTTCCAATGCGCTGTTCATCCTGGCTCCGAGTTCGATGAAGGTCGTCGCCATTGTTGGCGCCCTCACCGCCATCTTCGCCGCGTCGATCGGCCTCGTTCAACACGACATCAAGCGCGTGCTCGCCTACTCGACCGTTTCGCAACTTGGATACATGTTCCTCGCCCTCGGCGTCGGCGCATTCGCCGCCGGCGTCTTCCACGTCTTCACGCATGCCTTTTTCAAGGCGCTGCTGTTCCTCGGCGCAGGATCGGTCATCCATGCCATGTCGGGCGAGCAGGACATGCGCAACATGGGCGCGCTCGCCCATAAGATTCCCATTACGTATCGCACCATGTTCATCGCGACGCTGGCCATCGCCGGCATTCCTCCTTTTGCCGGATTTTTCTCCAAAGACGAAATTCTCTGGCAGACCTGGACAAGCGAAGGCGGCGCATACCGCGTGCTCTGGGCGATCGGTTTCATCACCGCGCTGATGACAGCCTTCTACATGTTCCGGCTGATCTATCTCACGTTTTACAGCAAGCCGCGCATGAGCCATGAAGTCGAGCACCACATTCACGAATCGCCGAAGTCCATGACTGTGCCGCTGGTCGTGCTTGCAGTCATGTCGTTCATCGCGGGATGGCTCGGCTGGCCGCACAGCCTCTTCGGCTCCGACCATTTTGCACGCTATCTCGACCCGGTATTCGCCCGCGGAGAAGCTCATGTGCTGGTCGAGGAAGGCAAAGCGCAGCAACTCGCCGCTGGAGAAAGAGAAGAAGAACACACCAGCCCGATCGAATACGGACTGATGTTTCTATCAGTGGCGGCGGCCGGCGCCGGCTGGTATCTCGCGGATCGTTCGTATCGCAACGCCGACAAGGGTTATACCGAGCCGATCGCCGCGCTATCTCCGCCGGTCTACAACACGCTGCTCAACAAGTATTACGTCGACGAAGGTTACGACTATGTCTTCACCGGACGCCGAAAGGCGGGCGACGTGCGTCTCGGCATCATGGGCCTGGGCGATGCGAGTTCGTGGTTCGATTCCCATGTTGTCGACGGGCTGGTGAACTTTGCGGGATGGATCACGCGCCTCACCGCAACGCTTTCCAGTTGGTGGGATAAGTGGATCATCGACGGCATCGGCGTCAACGGCCCTGCAATTCTGGCGCGCATGCTCAGTTATCCCGCGCGCTTGCTCGAGTGGGGCCTGGTGCAGTGGTATGCGCTGATGATGACCATCGGTTTGGTAGGTTTCGTGTTTTATTACGTGTATCACTGAATGGCAGCTTCTAGCTGCTGGCTCCTGGCTTCTAGCAGACCGCTAAAGCCTTCGGCAGCAAAGCTAGAAGCCGCTAGAAGCTAGAAGCCGAATATGCAATCTCACATACTTTCCATCATCCTCTTCACGCCACTGGTCGGCGCGATCCTGCTCCTGTTCGTCCCCAAAGAGAACAAGGACGCCATCCGCTGGATCGCCAACATCTTCGCGCTCGGCGGATTCCTCATCTCGTTGCCGCTTGTGCCCTGGTTTTGGGCGCAGCGTTTCGAACCGGGCTTCAAATTCGTCGAGGGCTCGGCGAACAACTGGATTCCCTCCATCGGCGCCGGCTACGTTCTCGGCATCGACGGCATCTCGTTCCTGCTGATCATGCTGACCACGCTGCTCGGCTGGATTTCGATTCTCTCTTCGTGGACCGCCATCGAGAATCGCGTCAAGGAATACTACATCTGGTTTCTCGTGCTGCAGACGGGCATGCTGGGCGTCTTCATGGCGCTCGATTTCTTCCTCTTCTTCGTTTTCTGGGAAGCGATGCTCGTGCCGATGTACCTGCTGATCGGCATCTGGGGCGGCCCGCGCAAACTTTATGCCGCGATCAAGTTCTTCCTCTACACGCTCGCCGGCTCGGTGCTGATGCTGCTCGGCATTCTGTTTCTCTACTTCCATCATCAACACGTTACCGGCGTTTACACGTTCAGCCTTGAGGCGCTGTATCAAACCGCGCCGCGCATCTACACCGACTACGGCCCCTACGCTGCAACGCTGTTGTTCCTCAGTTTCTTTTTTGCCTTCGCGATCAAAGTTCCGATGTTCCCCTTCCACACCTGGCTGCCAGACGCCCACGTGGAAGCACCGACCGCTGGCTCCGTCATTCTGGCCGGCGTTCTGCTGAAGATGGGAACGTATGGATTCATCCGTTTTTCGCTGCCGTTTTTCCCCGATGTCCTCACGCATGGGCGCGTGCGTTTCTGGGTGATGGCGCTTTCCGTCATCGCGATCCTCTACGGCGCGCTGGTTTCCCTCATGCAGAAAGACATGAAAAAGCTCGTGGCGTATTCGTCGGTCAGTCACCTGGGCTTCTGCACGCTGGGGATTTTCGCCCTGTCGCCGCTCGGCCTAAGCGGGTCGGTGCTGCAGCAGATCAATCACGGCATCTCGACCGGCGCGCTGTTCTTGATCGTCGGCATTTTGTATGAGCGCCGCCACACGCGCGAAATCGCCGAGTACGGCGGCATCTCGAACGTGATGCCGGTCTACGCAACCATCACCATGATCATGTTTCTGTCCTCGATGGGACTGCCTCTGCTCAACGGCTTCGTCGGAGAATTCTCCATCCTGCAGGGCACGTTCATGGAGAAGGACATTGCCGGACATCCCGGCTGGTTCTGGGTGGCGTGGTCCGTTCCCGGAGTCATTCTCGCAGCCGCATATCTGCTCTGGCTCTATCAGCGCGTCTTTTTCGGTACGGTCACGAATCCGAAGAATGAAAAGCTGCATGATCTGACGCCGCGCGAAGTAGCAACGTTTGTTCCGCTACTCATCATGGCGTTCTGGATTGGCCTCTATCCCAAGCCGTTTTTCCAGATTCTCGAGCAACCGGTGAACCACACGGTGGCCATGGTGCGGCCGGATTATCCCCAGCCCGCAACCGCAACGAACGCGGCTGCGCAGCCGCCCGCGGCAATGACTCCGGCGGCGATGGAAATGCCGCCGATGCACCCCACGTCTGCGAGCCCGGCCGCCAATTCGGCGAAGAAAGGGAAGAAATAAGTGCTCAGTCTTCCCCAATTCACCGCGACGGACTATCTGCTCGCCCTGCCTATCACGCTGCTCACTCTGTTTGCGCTCGGCATTCTGCTGATCGATCTCATGCTGCCGAAAGAGCAGAAGTGGCTCAACCCGGTAATCGCTTTCATCGGCGTGGGGTTTGCAGCCAAGGGCGTCTACAACATCCAGCACTGGCTCGGGCCGTCCGGAGGGGTCTACGGCCTCATGCGCACCATGCTGGTTGATCGTTTCGCGCTCTACTTCTTTTATCTCTTTCTTGCGGCCACTGCGATTGCGATTCTCATGTCGGTGCGCTACCTCGAAACCGAGCATGAGAATCACGGGGAATACTACGCGCTCATGCTTCTTTCCGTCGTTGGCATGATGTGCATGGCGGCCGGAGCCGACATCGTTCTGATCTTCATCGGACTGGAACTGATGGCGATCTCAACGTATGTGCTCGTCGGATTCCTGCGCCGCGACCGCCGCTCCAACGAAGCCGCATTGAAGTATCTGTTGCTGGGCGCATTTTCCTCGGGCATCTTCGCGTACGGCTTGTCCTTGTTTTACGGCCTCACCGGCAGCACAAATCTTGGCGTGATCCAGCAGATGCTGGCGCGGGTGGTTCTTCCCAGCCCATACAAAACCGTCGCCGTCGTTGCGCTACTGACCACGCTGACCGGCCTGCTCTTCAAGATCGCGGCCGTTCCATTTCATCAGTGGGCGCCTGACGCGTACGAAGGCGCACCGACCACGATTACCGGATTCATGTCGGTCGCGGTGAAGGCCGCCGGTTGGGCGATGCTGCTCCGCATTTTGGTTTTCGGTCTGCTGTCCATGCGGTCGATCTGGGTCCCGGTGCTCGTTTTCGTTTCCATCGCGACCATGACCGGCGCGAACCTGGCCGCGCTGACGCAATCCAACACCAAGCGCCTGCTCGCCTACTCTTCGATCGCCCACGTTGGATACATGCTGCTTGGCCTGATCGCCGGCACAGCGACAGAGCCGAACGGCGATGGCATCAAAGGCATCCTGATTTATCTGCTGGTTTATACGTTCATGAATCTTGGCGCATTCGGCGTGATTACCTCTCTGCGCCATCGCAACGTCATCGGCGACGAACTCGACGATCTCAACGGCCTCTATTCCCGCGCCCCGGTCGAAGCCGTGCTCATGCTGGTGTTCATGCTTTCGCTCGCGGGAATTCCGCCCTTGGCAGGATTCTGGGGAAAGTACTTCATCTTCCTCAGCCTGATCGAGACCGGCCACTACACGCTGGCCGCACTCGGCGTGCTCTACTCCGTATTTGGCCTTTACTACTATCTGAAGATCGCCAACGCGATGTTCATGCGGCAGCCGGAAAAAGGCGAAGAGCGGCTCGCCGTCAGCTACTCGATGCGCACTGCGCTCGGCGTGACCGCCTTCGCGACGATCTTCATCGGCATCCTGCCCAACCGCTTCATCGAAATCGTAAACTGGGCGCTGGGGATTGCATCGAATCCGAACACGGCGAAGCTGATTCACTAGTTCGAACCGGGCGATCCCGAGCGCGCGCAGTATGCCCTCCATTCCTGACAAGCCGGATGAGGAAAAGAAGCAGAGCCCGTGGGTGCAGGTCGGGCGCTACAGCCAGATTGCGTTCATGCTGCCCGCCGGTACGGTCGCGGGATATCTGCTCGGAGCTCTCCTCGATCGCTGGCTGCATGCATCCTGGATCAGCATCGTGGGTTTGCTGCTCGGTACGGCCGGCGGATTGATCGAACTCATCCGCACCATTTCCCGCGATCTGAAGTAGGCCGAATTGGGTAGGCGCAATTTCGAAACACGGACGCTGGATCAGAAACGCATGGACCACGGCGAATGACAGATCTACTCCAGGTCGAGCCCGAGCACCAGTTTGACGATGCCTTCTACTCCCGTGCGATGGCGCGGATTCACAGGTTCATGATCGCGCTCGCAGTTGTGCTGTCCGCGGGATGCTGGTACAGGTTCGGGCGCTGGTCCGCGCTCGGATTTCTGCTGGGATGCGCCATCGCCTATCTCAATTTTCAGTGGCTCAAAAGTGGCGTGTCGCATCTTGCCGACCGGGCCACGCACCGCGCCAAAAGACAATCGGGGAAGGGAATTGTGGCGCGGTTCCTGCTGCGCTATGTTTTGTTGGGTGCGGCGGCATATGTTATATTAACCAGTTTTCCGGCAAGCCTTCGCGGCCTTTTCGCGGGCCTGTTTTTGCCCGTCGGAGGGATTATCTGCGAAGCGGGATACGAGCTGTACACGGGCTTCACCGGCCGTTAACGAATGTTTGCTCGCGACTCAGGACTCACGACTTATAACTCCTAATGCCTGAACAACTCTGGTTCACCGCATTTCTCAATCGCCTGTTCGCGGCGCCCGTAACCGCATTCCTGCGGATGCTCGGCATTCATCCCAAATATGCCGTCGCGCCGATTCCCAATTCATTTGCGATGGAGTTGCTGGTCTTCTTTTTACTGCTCGCGATCTTCCTGCTGGTGCGCTCGCGTCTGTCGGTCGAGTCTCCCGGCGGCTTGCAGCATTCCTTTGAAGGCATCGAGGGATTCGTGCTCGGCCAGAGCCACGAAATCATTGGCCATCACAGCGAGCCCTACACGGCGTTTTTCACCATTCTTTTCATCTTCATTCTGGTTTGCAATCTGATCGGACTGATTCCCGGCTTTGAATCGCCGACCGCTGTCGCTCACGTGCCTCTGGGCTGCGCGATCTGCGCCTTCATTTACTATCACACCCAGGGTTTCAAACACTCCGGCATCAAATATCTGCTGCACTTCTTTGGTCCGCCAATGGAAGGGATGCCGCTCTGGGCGCGAATTCCGATGGCGGCTTTGATGCTGCCCATTGAGATCGTCAGCCACTTCGCGCGCCTGCTCTCGCTCACCGTGCGTTTGTGGGCGAACATGTTCGCCGGCGACCTGATCACGCTGGTCTTCCTTTCCATGATTCCGATCGGCATTCCGGTTCTGTTTCTTGGACTTCATATTTTAGTCGCGGTTCTGCAGGCGTATGTATTCATGCTGCTGGCCATCATTTACGTCTCAGGAGCGGTATCGGAAGAGCATTAGAGAAGTACGCGGTGCTCAGTACTCAGAAATCAATCTGAATACTGAGCACTCGGTACTTACTACTGAGTACAGCCGCAAGCGTGAGGGCGTCTGCCAGGTATGGCGTCAACCACCCACTGGCGGCAAAAGCGGGTTGCCGGTACGCACGGTCTGGCGTGATGGGCGCCCAAATTCATACAAGGAGCAACACCATGCGTTACCTGAGCCGTATCTTCATGGCCCTTTCGGCCTTGTGCTTCGCCATGCCTGCCTTCGCGCAGGGCGGCGGGGCAGAGACCAACTGGGTCGCCATCACCGCCGGATTTTCCATGGCGATCGCTTCCGCCGTCTGCGGACTTGCCCAGGGCAAAGCCGTGGCATCGGCAACCGAATCGCTGGCCCGCAATCCTGCCGCCCGCCCGGGAATTCAGTTCGCGCTGATTCTTGGCCTGGTCCTGATCGAATCGCTGGCGCTCTACACCCTGGCGATCATCTTCCTGAAGGTGAAGTAAGAGCAAGGTTTCAAAGCGGCAAAGTTTCAAGGTTGCAACGTAGAAGCAAAAAGCCTCCACGCAAATGGAGGCTTTTTGGTTTTAACCCTGAAACTTGAAACTTTGAAACTGTCTTTCGCTACACCTTCCGGTCTCCGCTCCACTCCTGCCCTTTGTTTTGCGGAGCGTTATTGAGCGCCTCGACCAGCAACCGGCGAAGACGATAGCGGCTCTCGAGATCGGTATTGACGATCTCGAATCCGACTTCATTCACGCGCGCCCGCCGCAACAGCACGTGAGCGCGGATCTTGGAACGCATGCCGAGCGAAATCTCGAGATCGGCCTCACTGCCAATGCGCAGGTTGTCTTCCTTTGTGCCCATTCCGCCGCCCAGACTCAACTCGCGAATCTGAATCTTCGATTTCCCCCAGGAACTGCCGATGACGCCTTGCACCGTTTTTGCGAGCACCAGGCGCTCGTAGCGGCGTTGCCGCACCCACGGGCAGGCTGGAGCGGTGTCCAGCGGGGCAATCGCCAGTTCTGCCGGCTCGAGCCCGCTGTCTGCCATGACCTGTGAGCTGTAACGCGGATCGGTCTTCGACAATGCCTGCGCCGCGGCAATTCTCAGCTCGCGATGATGAACCCATCCGAAGGTTTTCTTGGACTCAAGAATCTCGCGCAGCGTGTTGACAGCCTCTACATCTTTGAGCCGGCCAAGCGATTCCAGCGCCTTCAGCTGCACAAACGGAGAGCGTGACGCCGCCTCACCGGGCTTGGCCATGGCGATCAACGGCGGCGCGGCAGTCACATCGCCGCTCATTCCGATCTCGTCAACTGCCTCAGGCAGCACCACGGGATCCAGCACTTCCGCCAGTTCCAGCAGCGTGCGGCCGCGGTCCGGGGCGGCGCCGTACGCGATTTGCCGGACGGCCACGTCATGATAAAAGCGGTTCCATTCCGGCAGACGCGCGGGCAGCAGTTCGAGCAGCGTGCCCACATCAAGCCGGCTGATCAATCCCACGACGCCGGAGGCCTGTCTGGGCTGCCCGGTCCGCAGAATCTCGCGCAGCTGCAGCATCACCGGCGAACCCAATTCCTTTACCAGTTCGATCATGCGATCGCATTCATCGCGCCGCATGCAGCGGAAGAAACGGTCAGCGAGATGTTCCGCGCCCGCCTGGCTCGTCCTCCGCAAAACTGCGGCCAGGTCTTTGGAGATGGGATCCTCGCGTAACGCTTCTTCAATGAATTCGGGTAGCCGGTTTTCCACGCCGACGCGGGGACGCAGATCGCTCATAAGTACCGGACGCTCGACGCTGATTAACTCCATGCCGGCGCAGACTTCATTGACGGCGGAATAATTCTTGGCCGCGCTCGCCTCCTGACTCAAGCGCACAAAAGCCGCGCTGAGCAGGCTTTGCAATTCGGGATCTTTGTCGGCAATGAGCTGCTCGCTCACTTTTCGGATGGCCTGCGCCATCGGCTGCCCGCCCAGGCGCGCGTACAAGTCGGCCAGCTGGCTCAACCCGATCGCCGTCTTGCGTCGCGGTTCCGTATCCTTGGCGCTCAGGCAGCCGGAATAGTTGTTCAGAATCTGGCCGGCGGTTTCGGTGTCTTCGCGATCGAGAAGCAGCTCGACGAACTGGCGCACGTTGCGCGGCGGCACGCAGGGGGCTTCATGCGAAAGCAGCACGCTCTTTTTGCCCGCTTCCGGAACTTCCGCCCAGAACATGCGGTCGAGAATGTCGGCGTGCGACTCCACCAGGATGCCGGCCTTCGACATCTTTTCTTCCTGCATCTTCAGAATCTGGCGCAACGAGTCCATCTGCCGGCTCATATGCTCCATCATCTGGTGCACCGCGTTGACCTTGATCTCGCCCTTCTGGTAGCGCTCCAGCGCAAACCGGATCGCCATGTGCTCGGCGGCTTTCATCAGCAAAGGAGTGTCTTCTTCGTTCTCCGAAGCTTTCGCCGCCAGACTGCCGAGCAGTTGTTGGAGATTCAGACGTGTGTTGGGATCGGTTTGTGCCAGGTCTTTCTGCAGGTCTTCTTCTTTTAGAGTGGGATCCTGTTGCACCTGCCCAAAGCGCGTCAGCAGGCGGATCGCCTGGATCACTTCCTGCTCCTGCAAAGGGACCATGCCACCGGTCCAAGCCGGAGCCGCGCCGGTGCCAGTTCCGGAACCGCCTCCGGTCCCCCCACCACCCCCGGTTCCGGTTCCACCGCCTCCACCACCGCCCCAGCCTCCTCCCGTGCCCGAGCCTGCGCCGCGTGGCCCATTCGGCACGCTGCCCAGCGGCACCATCGGAGTTCCATCGCCTGCAGCTGGTCCGCCGCTTCCGGAACTCGCGCCTTCCGCCGCCGCGATCAACTGCAGCAGCTTCTGCGGATCATTCAGCCACTGCTTGAACTCCGGTCCAAGCGTTTGCGCAGCGATCTGCGCCGCGATGCTAACATCTCCGGTCAGGGGATCGGCGGCCACAAACTTTACTTCGTTGATCTTGATGGTGCTGCCTTGTTTGCCTCCGCCGAGCGCGTCTTTGATCTGCTTGGCAACGTCGGTGGCCTTCGATCCGGCCACGGTGAACGCCCGCACCAGGCGGGTGAAATCTTCCTCCGTAACGTCTTTGGAAAAATGCAGGCTGGCGAGTCCGGCAGTAGTTAGGAGTTGTGCGAAGCTGCGCTCGGCATTGCCGGTTTCCAGAGGAATGCCGTCGAGCAAGAGCTTGTTGTCGGAAACGCCCAGCAGAAATCCGGCATCACCGGTCGCGGGCAGTCCTTGCTGCAGTTCGTTCCACGTCGTTTCAAATTGTGCTTCGGTGCGCTTGTGGTCGTAGCCGTACATCCGCGCGTACTTGATCAGGATGTTGAGGCTGTGCACAAACGCGCGCGCCGAAGCCGCCCGTGCTTGCGATGTGTTCGTGGCAGAGATGGCAAACTCCTGTGTAAACGCAAGTCCGAAGCTAAAGGGTAAAGGGAAAAGGTAAGGGATAGAACGTTACGGAGGTAATTGGCTGAATCGACGGGAGGGAAGCCTTGGAGCGCCGATCTCAGGCTGTTCTTAGGCGGAAGGCGAGAGCACTGCGAAAGCGGGCTGAACTAGCGCACTGCGGTCAATGCATTATGAAAGAACGCCCTGCTTCATGAGACCGAAGCTGCATTTGACGTTTGGGGCAGGGACTCACGCTGGTTACCTTCGGCTACGAAGAAGAGTAAGAAACGGGTCGAGAACGATGGCACTTTGACCTTGGGGGAAAGACAGACGTTGGCACGATGAGCTTCCCCCCAAGGAGGCAACTCAAATGAGTCGTGACGTCAAATATATCGGAATGGACGTGCACAAGGAAGCGATCGTGATCGCCGTCCTCAATGAGGATGGCAAGCTAGTAATGGAGTCGATCATCGAAACCAAAGCCAGCAGCATCCT
>JASHOT010000253.1 GCA_030040965.1 Candidatus Sulfotelmatobacter sp.
GCTTGATCGCTCAGACCGGCAAAGGAGTCCAGCAAGATCGCCGCCCGCACTGTACGCCTTTTCTCCTCAGTGCGCGACTTGCGGAGACGCTCCAACATGCGCTGCTCGTCTTCGCTGAAGACCAGGAGCCCACGTCTCCTCTGAAAAGGCATGGGCCCATTAAATCATCGCCGGGCTCATATGCCTAGTTACTTAGAGAATACTCATCTAGTACTCCCCTAGTATTCCGGGATACGTTCCAAGGGCGGAAAGGATTCGCCCATGAACAGACGCGTATCCGTCTGGAAGTACGTTCGTATCGGCAAGAAGTGGCGCTACTGCAAACCCTCCATTGGAAAGAACGGAAAGATCAAGTCTGATTGGGTGATCGTTAAAGGCAAAGAAGAACATCACCCCGAGGGAAACTTCTACCTCCACCGCTATGAAGCCGACCGAGAGATTTGGAAAAAGATCGGGCCAAATGCGCAAGACGCCGTCAACGCCGCCGATTTTGAATCGACATATTTGACAGCGCGAGCCAAAGGGATACCGGTCAAACAAATCGATACGCCGGTACTTTCCATAAAGGCAGCCGCACACGGGTGGCTGGAAGACGTGAAACTCTCAAATCGCCCGGAAACCCATGAGCTCTACGAGCACACGCTGCGCCAATTTCAGGAATGGAACTTGAATGACGGACCACACCGCATCAACGTCGTTGATCTCACCCGAAAGGATCTTCTTGAGTATCGGAAATGGCTGCTCGACAACGAGATGAATTCAGCCCGAACCGCGGGAAACAAGCTCACTCGAATAAGCCAGTGGTACAGGGATTCCCTCAAGCTCAAGCCCGGTGAAGGGATAATCACGACTAGAGACACCAGGCTCGGGGTGACTGATCGAGAACCGGAAATTTACACTGCAGAAGAGCTGCGAACGTTCTTTAACGCATGTGTGCCACGCTGGACGGCTGAGCAGATTCTCTTCCGAACGTTCTTGCTAACAGGTTTCCGGGAAGACGAAGTTCGTTTCCTGTCTTGGGCCGACCTCGACTGGAAAAACTACACCATTAAAGTCACGCCCAAACCAGAGTACGACTTCGTGATAAAAGATCATGAAGAGAGAACCGTCCCCGTACCTCCCTGGCTCATGAGTAACCTGGAAGTCAAGAAAATCTTCTCGGAGCAGACCTACAAACGGAAACATCGGCTGGTCTTCGCAACAAAGAACGGTAACCCCGATAATCACATGCTAGGAGTCTGTCCGAGAAATCATTCGTCGGCTGACATGTTGTGGCCCGCTTCGCGCAGAACCACAACAGGTAGTGGTCGAAACAAGTCAATTCCGAATACTCGGACACACTCCTAGAAAAGCTCAAGCAGATTTGGCGGGCGGCAGGCCTGAACTGTGGAGCGTGCTCGGCCTGCATTGAGAAGAACGAATGTGAACGAGAATACCTCCACAAGTTTCGCTCTCGTTTGCTATAAAGTTCGCACACGTATGCTTTAGATCGTCGGTCAATTTTTCTCGTTTCTTGCGTGAACCCGCTTGCGCCGGGTCCCTCTCACCGGCAAAGCCAAGTCCAAAGCGGTCAATTGATATGTCGATGTCCTCTGAAAATCGGTTTATCAACCCATACACCTTCGATAGTGACGTCCCGCCTTTGAATATGTGCCCTGGGATGTCCTTCATCTCAAAAACACGTTTGAGGCACCAAGTCACCCAGAAGTCCTTTTCGACGATGAGCGAGAGAATTCCCCTCCGAGCAGCAGCTTCAGTGAAAAAAGGTTCGCGCTCTACAGGTAGCTTCTTTGCGAATTGATCCATCGCTACTCCGAGGAAATCCTTTTTACGAGTGGCCGCGTCCAGTCAGGAACAGCACGCGGTAACCGATTCAATTTTTGTTTGTCCTTAGCCGGTAGGACCTCAGAGATCTGCCTGACAATGTCATTCGTAACAGCTCCGCGGGGCATAGCACGAAGTGCCTGGACCACAACACCCTTTTGGGAATCTGCCAACGCCATTTTCGAAGGCGCAGCGTGCTTCAAGCGAATGACTTGATTCCCTAGCCGTTACTGCGCCCCTTCGACCGCGAGACAAGTTCAGGATTCGATCTTGTTCGTGGTTCCTCTCTGACCGACACAATAAGTGCCGCATCGCCGGGGGAGTTGTTGCCTGGGACCGCTTGCTTGAGTTCTTCAAATCGCTGCACCGCAGCTCGGGACAAAACGGCCCCATGAATCTTCGCTGCCACATAGACGGCAAGCAGCACCAGTCCAAGGACCACCAGCAGACGCTCCAGTAGCGTGTGGAATGCGAGGGGAGCTCGCCTTTCTCTCGGGCGGCGTGCCGGTCTTGCGCCCACTGCGCTAACGGTTGTGCATTTTCGCGGTTCCATGGAGCTCTTCCTCGACCGTCGAATCGTGGTCACGAACCTTCATGAGTTTCCCGGCAGTCGGGATCTTCGAATTCTTTGCAAGCGCACTGCTTTCTAACGAGTTGCCACTCGGAACGAAAGTTGCGACTCCGAGCGATCCTCCGGTTAAGATCGCGGCCGCGAATTGCCTGCGCGAGATCGATCCGGTCGTGCTGGTTTGGCCTGAGCGGGTCGACTCGGCCTTTGCCGATCCGGATTCCCAGGTCTCGGCTGCCCGGGAGTTAGGTTCGGCTGTCCCGGTTTCGTTTGGTCCGGTGTTTCGGGTCGGCCTGGTCTCTGGCGGTCCGGGTTTGCAGGGCGGCTCGGCTGTCTTGGCGTTCCGTTCGGTGGCGCTGGCCTCGTTCGGTCAGGCGTGGTAGGCCGGTTCGGTCTTTGCCGATCCGGATTTTCGGGTCGGCTCGGTTGTCCAGGAGTGCGATTTGGCGGTGCCGGTTTCGTCGGACTTGGCCGTACCGGCCGGTTTGGTGTGCCCGCGTTGGGCCTTGGTGTCGGTGCCGGGCGGTGTCCGCCGGGCCGATTTCCGGGATGGTTGTTCCCCGGACGATTTGGCGGGCGATAGTGAGGCGGACGGTAGCCCCAGTTGCCGCGATAACCTGGCCGGTTGGCCCACACAATCGGTCGTCCGCGATAATAGTTGTGCGGCGGACGATAAGGATTCGGCCCCCAACCGCCCCAATAGCCGTGATTGTAATAGGCGCGTCGCGCTCCCCAGTTCCATCCCCATCCGCCCCATCCCCAAGGGTGGTTCGTAACGAGCAGAGCGCCAATCCCGATCCCCACTCCGAAAGTGATCATCGATGTCGCAACGACGCCGCTGGAGGCAGGCCGAACGTAAACTGCGGTGGGGTCATATTGCGGCACATAGACGACTTGCGGATTCGCCGGCTGAATTACATACACAGTCTGGCCTGCCGGTTGCTGCACCTCGACCGTCTGCTGCGCATTGCTGCGAAGCGCACCAGCGGCATAGGCCTGAGCCCTCAATCGCTGAATCGACTCCGTCACAGCTCCCTGATCAGCCGTGAACGCCTCTCCGATGGCGGCGTAATCGTCGATGTGCTCCGCCATCATCTCCAGCACTTGAGGGAAATTCACCAGGGCGATAAATGCAGGATCGAATCCCTGACTCTGAGCCGCATCGGTCAGCGCGGTGCCCGTCAGACCAGGGTGCTGCTGCAACCAGGAATTCACATCCAGGATTTCCTGCGGATTTGTCGAGGCCGTAGTGATCTGAGACAGCAGAGAATCTGGATAAAGAGCGACCGGAGCCAGCAACTGATCCAGTTCTTGCGGTGTCGGGACCGTTGTCTGCGCCGAAAGAAGCGGACCGAAGTCCGGCAAAACTACCAGCGTGATCAACAACAAAATCGCGCTGAACTTATATGTCTGTCGCATGAAACACATCCTGACTGCCTAGAGCAAGAACAGCTAGGCTCCGCGCCGCGTCCATTTTTTTCACAACATCCTCCTAATCGTGCGTGACATGTCACAAATGCAATGATTAATTGTGCATGACATGTCACTAATGTCAAGTATTATTTTTAAATTTTATTATTGACATGTCACGAATGAAAGGGCATTATCACAAAAGAAGTGTCGAAGAGTCAGTCTATCAACTGATCGATCAATGGGATGCGGTAAGAAAGAAGGCCCAGTGCAGAGAGTAAAAGCGCGAGTAAGAGTCAGGAGCGGTGGGATTCGAAACAACTCCAGCGGTACCCAGAGCGCCGCCCCAAAGGTTGATGTACCTCTCAAGGAGCAGATTTACGCACGGATAAAAAATGACATCCTCACGTGCGTTTTCGCTCCCGGCGAGTCTTGCAGTGAAAGCCAGCTGGCAGATCGCTATGACGTAAGCAAAGCTCCCATACGATGGGCGCTGGCGGCGCTGTCGCGCGAGCGACTCGTTACCCCTCGCGCGCGCCAAGGGTACATTGTGGCTCCGCTTACGATGAAATCTGTGAAAGATCTTTTGGAACTACGAATCATACTCGAATCCGCAGCTGCTAGGCTGGCAGCGGGACGCGTGGATCCAGTCCGGCTTAGGTCTTTTGACGATAAGATCACGACATTCGATATCGACGATCGGATGGGTCAAGTCGAGTGGATCATGGCGAACGAGAAATTCCATCTTGAAATTGCCCGGGCTTCAGGGAACGACTCGCTGTTCCGAGCGATTCTTGAGGCAATGGAAGAGACGCGTCGCATTATCCATGTGAGCTTATCGATGCCAGCTCAGATTCGCACAATGTCTGACGATCACAAGAATATCGTCGAGGCCCTTGAGAAAGGCGATGGCGAACGAGCTGGGCACCTCACCGAAATCCATCTCCAAAAATCATTACAGGCCGTTCTGGCGGCAATGGTCAACAGCAGCGCCGTCCAGAATGCAAATTTCGACGGCCGGGCGGCGGATGCTCGGAGGTAACAGGCATTGACAAAATCAGGGGTGAAGAGCCAGGCAGTGTGGCGCTTCTAAGAATTCGCGTCAGAGCAAGAACAATGCAAGGTGGGATCAGCGGTGCTCTAACTGTCCCTCGTCATTGGAAAAGCATGCTGTGCCCACACAACCGGGGTAGCGCTGAGCGTGCAACCGAGGTAGCGCTGAGGTAGTTTTTCCTTCGCGGAAGACTTTCGAGTAGATTTGCGAGCGCGTTTGAAGGATCCCTTAGGTTAGGTTTGGGACATTGTGCAAAGGACAAATAGAAGGTTGCGCTTGCGCGAATCGAAAGCTGCGGCGCAGTCCAGAGGAAGGGAGTTTTCCAAGTCTGACGCAATGCCAATCACGAAGGAGAGATGAGATGAAAGGACTTTGCTGCTTGCTCTTTACGGTGTGCTTCTCGTTCGCAACGCTTGCGTCTGCGGACACGATCATTTTGCGAGACGGGAGCAGTTATTCGGGCGAATGTGGCCTGGAGACTGTCGCCTTCACCGATGGGCAGGGAATCCTGTATCAGTTCCCCGCGAAAGATGTACAATCTCTCGCTTTCAATGCCTCAAGTGATACGGTCGCGTTGCGCGGCGGAAGGAGTTACTCGGGCCACTTCACCGGGTCGAATCCAGTCACATTTCAGGATGCGCTCGGCATCAAGTACCAGTTCCCAACCAGCGATATCGACGCGATTGTCTTCAATAGCCTGGGATCGGCGCCCTGGCCGGTTTCAAGCGCCGCATTGGTGATTCCCATTGGCACTGACCTGACCATACAGACAGGCGAAACGATCGATTCAACCAAATCCTATGACGGCCAAACTTACTCGGCGTCGATTACCGGGGACATTCAGGACACCGCGGGCCGAGTCGCCATTCCAGCCGGATCGAGTGCGCAGCTGATCGTCCGCAAAATTTCGTCTGGCGGCTTCATGCACAGTCCGGAATTGGTTCTCGATCTATATTCCGTTAGCGTCGGCAAGAAGCAATATCAGGTGGTCTCCTCCGACGTCGCGGAAACAAACCGGAGGGGTGTTGGCGCCAATCGGCGCACCGTGGAAACCATAGGGGGCGGTTCGGCCCTGGGTGCCTTGATGGGTGGGATTTTCGGTGGTGGCAAAGGAGCCGGCGTCGGCGCTCTCGCTGGTGCTGGCGGCGGCTTTCTAACTCAGGTGTTCACTCGGGGCAAACAGGTTCAGGTGCCTGCGGAGAGTGTCTTGAACTTTCGGCTGGAAAAGACGCTCGTCTTACAAACAACGCCGTAGCAGGCGGGTGGGCCACCTTCACCCGGAAGTATAACGCTGGTTGTCTCTTAACACGGACCGAAATAACTGGGGTGTGCCATTTCTCGCACTTTTGAGTCCGCGACCAACTGTAAGCTGGTTCTGCTCTGCCAGGAGGAGTGTATGTCTGACTGTGCCAGGAACATTCGGCGCGCGATTTCCGAGGAGCGGTCGAGGGAAATGCGAATCAAGAGAAAATCCCAAGGC
>JASHOT010000254.1 GCA_030040965.1 Candidatus Sulfotelmatobacter sp.
CTTCGTTGCAGTCTACGCCATCTTTCTGTTCGAGCAGTGAAGAATGATTTGCTCAGGAAAGGGATTTTATGAGAACGCGCTCGTTGGGTGTTGTTCTTTGCCTGCTTGGTGTCGTGGCATTTTCTGCCTCGTTCGCGGTCGCTCAGGCCGCCCTTAGCTTCGCTCAGTTGAACGGGACGGTTATAGATCCCAGCGGACGAGCGGTGGTCAAGGCGCAGGTGGTGATGCGTGACCCCGACACCAACCAAAGCTTTCAGGCAACGACCAACGATGCAGGCTTTTTCGTGATGCCCAACCTTCCTCCCGGGAAGTACGAGCTGACCGTGAGCGCGAGCGGGTTTGCCAAGTATAGGCAGACTGACCTGATTCTGACGGTGGGCCAGGTCGCGACCGTGAATCCCGCTCTGAAGGTGGCGTCGGTTTCCGAAGAAGTCACGGTAACGACGGAAGTCCCACTGGTCGAACCAACTAAAACCGAGATCAGCCAGGTGGTGGGATCGCAGCAGGTAGAGTCTCTGCCCACCAGCAGTCGCGTGTTTACAGACTTTGCACTGCTCACTCCCGGCGTAGCGTCGAGCCGCACCAGCCTGGGCACGACTTTCACCGAGTTTGAGGTGACGCAGATCTCGTTTGGCGGCATGCGCTCTTTCAGCAATGAGATCACCGTAGACGGAGCCGATTTCGTCAACTCTGCCAGCGGCATCCAGCGCGCTACCCCGCCCCAGGATTCCGTTCAGGAGTTCCGCGTAGTGAACAACAGCTTTGGCGCGGAATACGGCCGTGCCATGGGAGGAATCGTCAACATCGTCACCAAGCAGGGCACGAACAATCTGCACGGCACCATCTACGAGTTTTTCCAAAACAGCGGAGCCGACGCACACTCACCGCTGCAACCTCCGCCGCTGCCGCACGCACTTCGGCAGAATCAGTTCGGAGCCGCGCTGGGTGGTCCGATCGTCAAGAACAAAACATTTTTCTTTGCCAATTACGAAGGCAAACGAAGCGCCCAGTCGCCGGTGTATCCGCCGGATCTGGTCAACAACATTCTGCTGATTGACCAGGCCAAGGCACTCATGGGCCTGGCCCCCGAGGGATGCCTTGGAGCGGTCAACACGTGTCTCCCCGGTTTTGCCGGCAATCCTGCCAACATCACGCAGGCCCAAGCCTTTGGGTTCCTGCAAGGCTTCCTCAAAACGGGCAATGACGATTTCGGTTTTGCCCGATTGGACGACCAACTGACGGCGAACAACCGCCTGGCTGTGCGCTACAACGCAGAGGACATTCGCTCGCTTAATCAACTGGTGGGGAACACGCTCGATGGCGGCGGGGTGGGCGTGCCCAGCGGTGGCCGCAATCTCTTCGTGCGTGATCAGGCTGTTGTTGCAACCGTGAGCTCCTTGTTGAAGCCCAACGTGGTCAATACCGTGCTGGCGCAATTTGCGCAGCGGCACTACAACTTTCCTGGCGCGACCGGCCAGCCGGACTTCAGCATCCTGAATGATCTCGAAGTGGGTCACAATTTCGGAACGAACGACCGGCTCTACGAAAATCGAGTGCAGCTTTCGGAATCTATATCTTGGGTGAAAAGCAATCATCTTGCGAAATTTGGCCTGGATGGCAACTGGCTGAGCAGCGTGGAGGTGTATCCGGGCTTCACGCCCACGCGGCTGCTGATACCGGGTATTTCCTGTTTTACCGATTTTGCCGAGTTCTTTAACACGAACTACGGGGCTGTCTATCCGACTGCCGGGACGGGTTTGGGTGCTTCCGCTGCCACCTGCGCTGTTCCTCAAGACAACGGCGTCGTATTTATGTATGCAGGTACACCGCTGCCAACTGGACCCACGGCCTGCGGCGCCACGTCGTCTGCGCTCACTCCATGCGTTCCGATCGTCACCACCGCCAATCCGCTGAATGGGGCCGGCTTCCCAAATTCGACTTGGGCGACTTCCTATCCCGGTTCGCAATTTAACGGCTATCAGCGGAATCTCAATCACGGATACTGGGGCGCGTTTGCCCAGGATCAATGGAAGCTCAGTCCTAAACTAACCTTGAATTATGGCTTACGCTGGGACTATGAAACCGGCCTGTCGGCATTCGTGAGGAATGAATACAACGAGGTTCAGCCGCGGGTTGGACTTGCTTATGCTCCGAACCACAACAGCGTGATTCGCGCTGGATATGGGATTTTCTTTGACCGGCAGAACCTGACTTTCTTCTTCGTACCCAACACGCAGAAGATCGTGGCGGGATATCAGTGCGGCAATCAGGCGCCTGCCAGCGTCGCTTCGATTTGCAGCGCCGCAGGAATCCTTCCCCAGGTATTTCCGAACATCATGTCGAATCTCGGGCAGGCTAATCAGGGTTACCAGCTGTTAGCATTCCCAGCGAGCGAGAACGCAGCCGGCGCGGCCGCCAGCATCATACAGACGGGAGCGTATAACACGGCGTTTCCCTCGGTGGAGATGGCCGGCACCTGCTCGACGACCGGGGCCTGCGGTATTGGCGAAGGCGGCATGGACCACAACGCCCGCGCACCTTATGCCGAGCAGGGTAGCTTAGAGATTGACCATCAGTTTGGCCGAGGATTCGTAGTCAATCTCAGCTATTTGTTCGTCGAGGCGCACAAGCAAGTTCGCGGAAACAACCTCAACGTTCCCTGTCCCGCTGGCACAACCAAACCGGGACCTGCTACCGACCCGACTCTGCTTTTTCCCGGCGGCCCTCCAGAATGGGTACCGGGATGGCTCAACGCCAACGGAACTCTCTCCGGATGCACGGGAACACCAACGCTTGGGACTGGGGCCCTCGCCGGCCTGGGGCCATTCTTTGGGGGCGCTGCCGGTTCCGGCCTGCGAACCCTCAGTTCGGGTCTCGAAGACTACAACAACGACGTCGCCAACGCGATCTACCACGGCGGAACGCTGACGGTACAGGAGCGGGCGAAGCATTTCAACCTGACGGCGAATTACACCTACTCCCACACCATCGATAATGGCAACTTCACCACTTTCATTAACCTGCCGCCCAACCAGTTTGACTACGCCGCAGAACGCGCAAACTCGAACCAGGATGCGCGGCATCGGCTGGTGGCTAACTTCACGGCGATCGCGCCGCAGAATGGGGCGTGGCGGAATTTTGAGCTGAGCAACATCGTTACCCTGCAATCCGGTCGGCCTTTCACGATCTTCTACGGCAGCAACACGCTGAACGATGTCGCTGGCGGTTCTACCGACCGTGTGGGGGGCTCACAGTACGTGAACGGCTCATGCCCAGATGTCACCGACTGTGACACTATGATTCCGCGCAACACCTATATCGGAGAACCTTATTACAACTGGGATCTGCGTTTGGCCCGGACTATACATTTCAATGAACGCCTGACCGCGAATCTCGCGTTCGATGCGTTCAATCTGCTGAACCGGGCCAATTTCGACGAGGTTACCAGTGTCTACGGCTCACCCGTTTTTTGCGGAGGCGTCCCGTCGCACTATAACGATGCCTTGACTCGAGAGATCCAGCAGGGATCAGCGTCGGTGGCCTGTCCGAATGGAGGAATCCCTGTTCCCGGGGGGTCGGTGGCTCCCACTCCGATCGGAACGACTCTGTTCATTCCGACGACGCCAAATTCGAATTTCGGATTGCCGCGCACAGCGTTCAATCCGCGACAACTGCAGTTCTCAGTGAGATTCTCGTTCTGATGCGGGAGGGGCGCATGAGATTCCGAGCTTTCTATTGCCTGAGTGCAATGATGATCGCAGCAACAACTTTATCCGTGGGCCAGGAGACGCAGCCTGCCGTCAAGCATGGTCCGGCAGCCGCTACGTCACCTGCCTCAGGCAAAGAAATGTTCATGAGCTACTGCGCCTCCTGCCATGGCAAGGACGCCAAAGGGGATGGTCCGGCTGCCGCAGCTCTGAAACAGGCTCCTGCCGACCTGACATCACTCGCCAGGCAAAATGGCGGTAAGTATCCTGCGGATAAAGTGACCAGTATTCTTCGTGGACAGGCCAGTTTGATGGCGCACGGTGATCAGGAGATGCCGGTCTGGGGTCCGGTATTCTGGAAAATGAGCCAAGGTCATGAGGAACTGGTGCAAATGCGGATCGCGAACCTGAACAAGTATGTGGAATCGTTGCAGCAAAAGTGAAGCGAGGAAACGTGATTGCGGGATGAAGTTAGCGGCGTAATCCCACAGCTTTGATGCAGAGCCTTCCCCGGTTCGTATGCATGCGTGAAAATGCTTCTGTGGGTCCATGAAACGAGATCGCCGATACGTTGCTATTCCGCAAGTTCCGGATCCGCGCATGAGCAATTCAAAGACGATTCCCGGTTGCGCCAGCCCGAAGCACGCAACGGGAGCGCGGATGATTCAAGCGCAAGCTGCGAATTCCCCGCTGATCTCCGGGCCGCGGGAGATTTAGAATCAGGAGACTTAGAATTAGATCGTTCGCCCTACGCAGGAGGACATATGGCCACCACGGTAGCGCAAATACAAACCAGCGTTAGCGAGTTCGTTGCCAAGCCCCGAAAAATGCTGATTGGTGGCAGATGGGTGGACGCGGTTTCTGGCAAGACGTTTGAGACTTACAATCCGGCCACGGGAGAGGTGCTGGCGCACGTCGCGGAAGGGGACAGAGCAGACATCGACCTGGCGGTTAAGGCGGCTCGTAAGGCTTTCGAGTCCGGCCCCTGGCCTGACATGTCGCCTTCGGAAAGAGGTCGTCTGCTCTGGAAACTGGCGGAATTGATCGATCAGCACAGCGAAGAGCTGGCCGAGTTGGAGACTCTCGATAATGGCAAGCCGGTGTACTTCTCGCGCATTGTTGATGTGCCAACAGCATCCGATGCGTTTCGCTACTATGCGGGCTGGGCGACAAAGCTGGAAGGCAGTACCATTCCGATCTCGGCCCTTGGCGCGAAATATCTTGCTTATACCCTGCGCGAGCCGGTGGGCGTGGCGGGGCAGATTATTCCCTGGAATTTTCCGCTGATCATGGCTTCGATGAAGCTGGGACCGGCTCTAGCTGTGGGCTGCACCTGTGTTTTGAAGCCCGCGGAACAAACTCCGTTGACCGCGCTGAGACTGGGAGAATTGATTTTGGAGGCCGGCTTCCCGGATGGCGTGGTCAACGTCATACCGGGTTTTGGTGAAACAGCCGGAGCTGCGCTCGCGTCCCACCCCGATGTCGACAAGATCGCTTTCACCGGATCGACCGAGGTTGGCAAGCTTATCCTGAATGCTGCCAGCGGAAATCTGAAAAAAGTTTCGCTCGAGCTGGGCGGCAAGTCTCCCAATGTTGTCCTTCAGGACGCCGACCTGGAGAGCGCCATCCCGGGCAGCGCCATGGCCATTTTCTTCAACCAGGGTGAAATCTGCGCTGCGGGCTCGCGGCTATTTGCGCATAAGAGCATCTTCGACAAGGTGGTCGAAGGTGTGGCCAATTTTTCCAAGGGCTTTCATATCGGCCCCGGAATCGATCCCGCCAACAACATGGGACCGCTGGTTTCGAAGGAGCAACAAGAGCGAGTGTGCGGGTATCTGGAATCGGGGACGAAAGATGGAGCGAAGGCAGTGGTCGGTGGCAAGAGGATCGATGGACCTGGATACTTCGTTGAGCCGACGGTGCTGGTCGACGTCAAGCCGAGCATGAAAGTGGTGCGAGAAGAAATCTTTGGCCCGGTGGTCACCGCAATTCCGTTCGGCGAGCTGGACGAAGTCGCAAGCTTTGCCAACGACAGCATTTACGGTCTCGCCTCAGCTGTATGGACACGAGACATCAGCAAAGCGCATCGTCTGGGGGCGAAGTTGAAAGCCGGGACGGTCTGGATCAACTGCTACAACGTCTTCGATTCCGCCCTGCCGTTCGGGGGATACAAGCAGTCGGGCTGGGGACGCGAGTGGGGCAAACCGGCGCTGGACTTGTACACGGAAAGCAAGTCGCTATGCGCGCGCCTTTAAACCGGCCGCTTTATCAACTGACGAAGGGAGTTGCGTGGATTCTGTCAGCACAGGAGTTTCGATCAAGCCCTATGCTCGGCCACCCAAAGGCAGTCAGCCGCCGTCTTTGTACGAGCCTTACCGTGCGACCAAAAAGCGCGCGCCACTAAAACCGTTGATTGTGCTACCGCACACGCTTTCGGAAATTACCGGGCCGATCTTTGGGCATGAAAGGGTCGGCGAAAAAGATAACGATCTGACATGTCAACACGCGGAGGAGCCGATCGGGGAGCGCATCATCGTCAGCGGACGCGTCCTCGACAGCAACGGGCGTCCCGTCCCGAACGCGCTCATCGAGATCTGGCAAGCGAATGCGGGTGGGAGGTACAGGCATGTCAGGGATCAGCATCCCGCCCCGCTCGATCCCAATTTCAGCGGTGCGGGTCGAACCATGACAGATGAACAGGGCGCGTACCGTTTCATCACCATCAAGCCCGGCGCGTATCCGTGGTTCAATCATTACAACGCATGGCGGCCGGCGCACGTTCACTTCTCAGTTTTTGGCAACGCGTTTATCACGCGCCTGGTGACGCAGATGTATTTTCCCGGCGATCCCTTGTTTGCTTACGACCCCATCTTTCAATCCATACCGGATGAACGAGCGCGAGAGCGGCTGATCTCGAAATTCGATCTGGAAACTACGCAGCCCCAATGGGCCAAGGGCTTCAAGTTCGATATCGTGCTGCGGGGTCCGGAGGCCACGCCTTTTGAAAAAAGCTGATACGGATATGATCCCGACACCCTCGCAGACGGTCGGGCCATTTTTCGCGATCGAGCTGACCACGGAGGAGCACTGCGTCAAATGCGTTGCCGGTCCCGAGACTCCGGGGAAGCGCGTGTGGATCACGTTTCGCGTGCTGGATGGTGATGGCGTCCCAGTGAACGACGCCATGCTGGAAACCTGGCAAGCGGACTCGAACGGAAAGTACAAGCATCCTGATGACGTACAGCCGAAAGAACTCAACCAGGGAAAGCTCGATCAACGATGGTTGGGTTTTGGCCGCGTCGCCACTGGAGAAGACGGCAATTGTGTGCTTGAAACGATACAGCCGGGACGCGTGGCCCAGCAGGCGCCGCACCTCATGATCGCCGTCTTTGCCCGCGGGATGCTCAAGGCGCTTTACACGCGAGTTTATTTCGCCGGAGATCCCGCGAACGACGAGGATTCCGTCCTCCGGCTGGTTCCGGCTGAGCGGCGTGAAACGCTTTTGGCCCACTCCGATCCGGCCCGTCCGGGATACTGGTCTTTTGATATTCGACTTCAGGGAGATTACGAAACGGTCTTTTTTGACGTCTGATTTCCACGTTCGTCTGCCTCGATGCGAGTTGCCGAAAGGAAATCAAAGCTGCGCTTCACAATCACACGTCTGGCTCTCACACTTTTTCTTGCCGTGATTTCAGCGGCCTGCAAGCAACCGAAAGTTGATTCGGAGATGGCCGTCAAACCTGCGGATGTGAACGAATCCCGGATCACTAACGCGGACCGCGAGCCGCAAAACTGGATGACCTATGGCCGCACTTACGACGAGCAACGCTTCAGCCCGTTGAATCAGATTAGCGATCAGAACGTTTCGCGACTGGGATTGGCCTGGCACTACGATCTGGACACGAATCGAGGACAGGAAGCAACCCCGATCGTCATTGATGGCGTGATGTACTTCACCAGCGCGTGGAGCAAAGTCTTCGCACTCAACGCGGCCAGCGGGAAGCTGCTGTGGTCCTATGATCCCAAAGTTCCCGGCAACTGGGCGGTGAACGCGTGTTGCGACGTCGTGAATCGGGGTGTTGCGGCATGGAAGGGCAAGATTTTTTCCGGAACGCTCGACGGACGCTTGATCGCCCTGGATGCGACGAGTGGTCGTCTCATCTGGGAAACTCTCACCATCGATCCCAATTTCCGCTACACGATCACTGGTGCTCCGCGCGTCGCCAAGGGCAAGATCATCATCGGCAACGGCGGCGGAGAGTTCGGAGTTCGTGGTTATGTTTCGGCGTACGATGGCGAAACCGGAAAATTGGTTTGGCGCTTTTACACCGTGCCGGGCGACCCCTCGCAGCCGGTTGAAAGCCCGATTCTCACAAGAGCCGCCCAAACGTGGAGTGGTCAGTGGTGGAAGCTTGGTGGCGGTGGGACAGTGTGGAACGCGATCACCTATGATCCGGACCTCGATCAACTCTATATCGGCACGGGGAACGGTACGCCGTGGAGCGCAAAATTTCGCAGCCCCGAAGGCGGCGACAATTTGTTCACCTGCTCGATTATTGCGCTCAAACCGGATACCGGGGAGTACGTCTGGCACTATCAGGAGGACCCCGCTGATGCCTGGGATTTCGACGCCGACGAAGACATGATCCTTGCCGATCTCGTCATTGACGGGCGTGCTCGCAAAGTCTTGATGCAAGCCCCCAAGAACGGTTTCTTTTACGTTCTCGACCGCACGAACGGCACCCTACTCTCCGCCAAACCTTACACGTTCGTGAACTGGGCTAGCGGAGTCGACGCAACTACCGGCCGGCCAGTCGAAACCGCCGTGGCGAGGTACACGGGTCCGGACCCTGCGCCAATCGTGCCCGGACCCATCGGCGCGCATAGTTGGCAGCCGATGTCGTACAGCCCAGTCACCCGTCTTGCCTACATTCCGGTGAACGACGCCGGTTTCAAATACAAGCTGCCAGACAGTTTCGCAGCCCAGAAGCTCGCACCGAATTACGGAGTCGATGTAGTAGCGGCAGGTCTTCCGCAGGATCCCAAGGTGAAGAAGGCGATCCTCGCAACCGTGAAAGGAAAGTTAGTCGCGTGGGACCCAGTGCAGCAGAAATCTGCATGGACGATTGATCGGCCCGGCCCCTGGAATGGCGGAACACTGGCGACGGCGGGAGATCTGGTGTTTGAAGGAACCGCAAGCGGAAACTTCGAGGCATATCGTGCCGACAACGGCGAGAAGCTATGGTCATTCCCGGCGCAGACCGGAGTCATGGCCGGCCCCGTGACCTACAAGATTGGGAACGAGGAATATATCGCGGTACTTGCCGGTTGGGGTGGCGTGTTTCCGCTGGCTGCCGGCGAGGTTTCTTTCGCCTCCGGGCGCGTACGCAACGTCAGCCGCATGCTGGTCTTCAAGCTCGGCGGGAAAGAAACTCTGCCGCAAGTGCCAGCTGTGGAGCAGCCACAGTTGCCAGCGCTTCCGAATCCAGCGAGTTCCGCAACGATTCGAAAGGGTGAGCAGCTTTTTCAAACTTATTGTGCCGGATGTCATGGTGATGTCGCCGTGAGTGGAGGTGTGCTGCCGGATTTGCGGCGCAGCAGCGCGCTCACCGATGACAGTTGGTTCGAGATCGTATTGCGCGGAGATCTGCAATCAGAAGGAATGGTTTCTTTCTCGAAGGAACTTTCTCGCGATGATTCCGCCGCAGTCCGCTCGTACGTAATCTCTCGCCGCAATCAGAATGCGGTCCCGGAAACGCATTGAACAAAGGAGGTCTTGTGTATCCAAGCGATGTTGTGGGAAGTCTTTTGCGCCCTGCGTATTTGAAAGAAGCCCGCGAACGTCATGAGAAGAGACAACTCGGCCACAAGGAATTCAAGGCTCTCGAAGATCGTGCAGTTGACGAAGCCGTCGAGTTGCAGAGGGCCGCGGGGCTGTCAGTGCTCACCGACGGAGAGATGCGCCGCTACGCCTTCTACGGGCACTTGATTGATGCGGTGGAGGGCTTCGATAAATTCGGCGGCTGGGCCATTCCATTTCGCAATGAGAAAGGCGAGGAAGTGGTGCAGCCCAGGCCAGTCGTGGTTTCCAAACTTCGCCGCAAGCGCCCCTTGTGCGCGGAGGAGTTTACCTACCTGCGGGCACGCACCAGTCATCCCGCAAAAACGACGATGATCAGCGCGCAACAGGCGGCCGCTTATTACGACAACAAGAAGTCGTCGGGCGCTTATCCGAAAATTGACAGTTATCTGAGCGATCTGGTGGACATTCTGCGGGATGAAGTAGAAGAACTCATTCGCCTGGGATGTACATACATTCAAATTGATTCACCGCAATACGCCGCCTTGCTGGATCCCCAGTTGCGCGAGGGATATCGCCAGCGCGGAAATGATCCCGACCGTCTTCTCGACCTTTCCACCGAAATGGACAATGCCGTTATTGGCAATCATCCCGGAGTAATTTTCGGCCTGCACCTGTGCCGCGGCAACAATCAGAGCATGTTCTATGCTTCCGGCGATTACGGCCCGATCACGAAAGTCTTTCAGAGGACACGCTTTCATCGCTTCCTGCTGGAGTATGACGATGAGCGCTCGGGCGGCTTCGAACCTTTGCGCCAGGTTCCAGAAGATCGAACAGTTGTTCTAGGACTTGTCAGCTCCAAGAAGCCAAATCTGGAGAGCAAAGACGAACTGAAACAACGCATCCAGCAAGCCTCGAAGTTTATTCCGTTGGAGCGGCTGGCGCTCAGTCCGCAATGTGGTTTCGCTTCGACCATTGAGGGGAATCTAGTCACCCAGGCGGATGAGCAGGCCAAGTTGCGCCTGGTTGCCGAAACCGCCAAGGAAATTTGGGGGGCGCGGGCTCTGACGGGCATGCGGGCCTGAGGCAGGGATTGTGCAGCTGTGGTACGGGAACAGCTTTTTAACGCATCATGCCAGGTCCGCGTAAGGCTTTGAAGAATTTGGCAGCATCAAGACCCGGCTCTTGCTCTTTGGAATCCCGTACCGTTTGCGATGCCTCGTACCCCAGGCCGACATCAGCGTAAGGATGGGCTTGAGGCTTTCTCCATGCTTGGTCAGGGAATATTCCACCTTCGGGGGCACCACGGGATAAACCTTGCGGCGAATGATTTCGTCGCGTTCCAGGTCGCGCAGGTGCTGGGTCAGCATCTTCTTGGTCATGCTGGGAATTAATTTGCGAAGCTCTCCGAATCGCAGGGTTCCGCTTTCGAGATAAAACAGGATCAGCGGTTTCCACTTGCCGCCAATGACGTCTGTTGTGAGCTTCACGGGGCAGTAATATTCTTCCACGCTAGTCTCCTTCCCATCGGTACGGTTACCAAAAAGTGCCTACTAGCCAAAAAGAGACTTTGACCTACAATCGGCATTCTAAACCAGAGATTCCTCTGGCCTGAGGTTTGCTCACCACGGTTGACGGCGAGCGCCACGATTCGCCGGGGCGGCCAGCTTTGAGCTGCAAGGTTGGTTTTGAGGGGGTGCCCCGGCGGAGTGGTTGGCAAAAGCCAACAGAAATCCGCTATCCCCGACGGAGCCATCACACATGAGCAAAAGACCGGTGGTTATTTACGGCGCCAGTGGTTTCTCTGGCAGACTGATCGCCGAATTCCTCCGCGAATACAATACGCCTTTCATCGCGGCGGGCAGAAGCGCTTCCCGTATTAAGGACGTGATGGATCACGTCCCCGGCATTGAAGGCGCGGATTTTGAAATTCTGGAATGCGGCAGCTCCGTTGAAGAGCTTGGGCGTCTTTTCGACGGCGCCAAGGTTGTGTGCAACACTGCTGGTCCGTTTATTTACAACGGGCCACGAGTCATTGAAGCTGCACTAAAAGCCGGTTGCCATTATGTTGACATCGGCGGAGAACAGACCTGGGTTCGCGAGGTGGCGGAAAAGTGGGGCGAGAAATTTAGTGAGCGGGGGCTTCTCGCCGCGCCCGCCACTGCTTTTATGTGTGCCGTTAGTGATGCCGCGGCCAGGCTTTGTCTGCAGTCTGGAGCAATGGACACGCTCGAAACGGTCACCATGTTCAAAGGCATTCCGACCTTCGGCTCGACGCAGACGATTTTTGCCGTCATCCAAACGGACGCCTATTACCTCGAGCAGAATCAGTACAAGCCTTGGCCCCGTGCGACCCGCTACGACGTAAGCATTCCCGGCTATTTGCAAACGCAGCTGGCGCTCGCCTGGGGAGGATTCCCTCAGCCCGTCTGGTTCAAGAATCATGCGCAGGTGGCGAATGTGCGCTCGCTGGGAGGTTTGCTCGATCGTCAGATTATGGAAGGCGTGGCGGCAACCGAGAAATTGTATGAAGAACAGATTCGGCCGCTGGCCAAAGCTGAACGGGAAAAGAAACTCGCCGAGATGGCGAACGCGGTGCAAGCGGGAACACCTCCCCGCGAGAACCCCCGCGAGCAGCGCACAATTGAGGTTGTGGTGGGCCGTGGGTCAACTGATTATGCACAGTGTGTGGTCTTCGGCACTTGCTGTTATCGTCAGACTGGGCTGCTGCAGGCGTTTGCCGCGCACCACCTGGCGCACGCAGCGCCGCGGAAGGTTGGTTTTGCTTCTCCGGCAGAAGCATTCGGACATCAGGAAATTATGCGGGTGCTGGAAGAGCACGGTTTGGCCAAGGTTCGTTTTACTTCCTGATTAGCAGAGACTCGGCATGCGCGCGATCGACTATTTCGACAAGGGCGCCGAAGCGAACCTCACGCGCACCGCCATTGTCGCAGCCGACGGTTCTTGGTCTTATCGCGAAATGCGCGCCGCGACCGAAAATATCGCCCGCGCAATGTGGGCGAGTGGATTGCGCGATCAGCAGCCTGCCGGCATCTACTCGCACAACGATGCGCGCGTGCTGCTTTGCATGTTGGGCATCATGCGGGCGGGAGCCGTGTGGGTGCCAATCAACTACCGCAACGCCCTTGATGCCAACGTCGCATACATGAACTACGTCGAAATGGCGTGGCTCTTCTACCACAGCCAGTTTCGCGACAGCGTCCGCGAAATCAAGCAGCGCGTCCCTTCGCTGCGGGGCGTAATTTGTCTTGATCGCCACGATGACGAGCATCCATCGTTGCAGACCTTCATGGAACGTGGCGCGAGCGCTGCGGTGCCGGATTGGGGCGATGCTTACGGCAATCCCGATCGGCTCGCTGGACTTGTGCCCACAGGAGGAACCACCGGGCCGGCGAAAGGCGTTCGTGTGACCAACCTTGCGTTGGGCACGATGACCGAAATGGCTTCGCACTACTGGCGGGGCGACGTCGAACATCCTGTCTGCCTGAACACCGCTCCGCTGTCGCATGCAGCAGGTGTTCTGGCGTTCGTAATGTGCTCGTTGGGGGCGACCAATGTGATTATGCCGCGGTTTGATGCGCTTGAAGTACTTCGCAATATTGAGCGCCACCGGGTGACGCACCTCTATCTTCCCCCCACCGCACTTTACAATCTGCTCGCGCATCCGGAGGTGCGCAGGTTTGATTATTCAAGCCTACGCGGGTTTCTCCTGGCGGGATCGCCAGTGGCTCCGGACAAATTAAAAAATGCGGTGGAAGTCTTTGGCCCGTGCATGTGTCAGTCGTATGGGCAAACGGAAGCCCCGATGATTCTGACGTTTCTCGACAGCAAGACGATCGCGGCAGCTGCCGCCGGCGTGCATTCGGAACGGCTGGCCAGCTGCGGTAAGCCGACTTTGGCTGTGCGCCTTGCCATCATGGACGACGCCGGCAGGATTCTGCCTGCAGGGGAACGTGGGGAAATCGTCGCGCGCGGTTCGCTGATCTGCGGCGGCTATTACAAGATGCCGGAGGCGACGGCGGAAACTCGCACTCGCGGCTGGCATCATACCGGCGACGTCGGCCATCTGGATGACGAAGGTTACGTATACATCGTTGACCGCAAGAAAGACATGATCATCTCGGGCGGCTTTAATGTTTACTGCGCCGAGGTGGAAGCAGCGGTGATGGCACTGCCAGAAGTTCACGAGTGCGCAGTGATTGGCATTCCGCATGACAATTGGGGAGAAGCAGTCAAGGCATTCGTTGTGCTGCGTCCAGGCGTATCGTTAAGCGAAGCAGCCGTTATTTCCCATTGCAAACGCAAGTTGGGGGGAGTGAAGACTCCGAAATCTGTCGAATTTTGCGATGAGATTCCCAAGACCGCGGCCGGCAAAATCGATAGAAAGAAAATGCGGGCGCGCTACTGGGAAAACGCCGAAAGGCAGGTGCATTAGCCTGAAGGCATCGGGCTAAGAATGCAAGATTTGCTGTGAAGATCTGTGCCGAGGATGCATCGTTGAGCAAGGTGGTCGTGCCCAAATCCGGTGGAGTTACCAGCACGAAAGCCGTTGTCGTGCGATGGCTGAAGCGCGAAGGAGATCGCCTGAATGCCGGCGAGCCGTTGGTCGAGTTGGAGACCGAAAAAGTTAGCTACGAGCTCGAATCGCCTTTCAGCGGCGTACTCATGAGGATCCTGGCTCGGGAGACTGCCGAGGTGCCGGTCGGGGAACCGCTCTGCGAGATTGCAGAATCGGCCGGGAAAATTCCAGGAATGAAGAAAATTCTAAAAATGAAAACGACGAAGTAGGGAGACCGGAAATGCCTAAAAAAAAGGCAAGAAAATCCAGCGCGCGAAGCACGCAAAGTGGCAGCGATCAACTGCGATGGATGTACACCCAGATGGTTCGCATCCGCGAATTCGAAGAGGCCGTAAAGCGCACCTTCATCCATCATCCGGGGGTAATCCGCGGACATTCTCATTTGGGCGACGGCGCTGAAGCCAGCATCGTGGGGGCACTCTCCACACGGCACGACACGGACTTCGTGATGCCCAGTTACCGCTGCCACGGGTATCCGATTGTTCTCGGAACTCCGCTGCGCCAGATGATGGCAGAGGTGTTTGGCCGCAAGGACGGCTTGTGCGGCGGTTTCGGTGGATCGATGCACCTTGCGGATCCGTCCCGGCATTTTCCCGGTACCTCCGGAATCATTGGGCAGAGTATTGCCCAAGCCACGGGCGCTGCCCTCACGGCGCAGGTGAAGAAGAAGGGCCAGATCGTTTACTGCTTCTTTGGTGATGGCGCTTCGAAACAAGGCGCATTTTTCGAGTCGCTCAACATGGCCGCAGTATGGAAGCTGCCTATCGTTTACGTTCTCGAAAACAATCAATATCAAGCCTACACACACTTCAGCCTGGAGGATGCCAACGCCGTAGCCGGCGATCCTCTGTCGAAGAAAGCAGAGGCGTTCAGCATTCCAGGCGCCACCGTTGACGGCACGGATCCAGTGGCCGTCCAAAAAGTTGTGGCCAAGGCTGCTGATCGGGCTCGCGCCGGCAAAGGACCAAGTCTGGTCGAAACCAAGTTCTACCGGTTAAGCGCCCACGGAAATGTGATCACGGTCCCCCCATTGCCGACGCAATTTCCCGAGCACGAAGCGGTCGCGGTATACGGCAATCGAAAAGAATTCGAGCGCTGGAAATCCAAGGATCCAGTCAAACGCTTTCGCGAACGCCTGCTGAAAAGCCGGGTGCTCACCCAAGCCTCGGCTAAGCGGATTGAAGCCGCCGCTCGCACTGAGGTCGAAGATGCGGTCCAGTTTGCCCTGGCAAGCCCGCTGCCCGCGCCGGAAGAGGCGTTGCAGCACGTCTACGCGTAGGAGGAGAACATGGCGAGAGAAATGATGTACGGCGATGCCATCGCCGCAGCCATTATCGCAGAGATGCAGCGTGATCCCAACGTAATCTTCTACGGCCAGAATATGGCAATGACGGAGCGCGATCCCATGCTCAAGAAATTCGGCAAGGAGCGTGTGCGCATCGCACCAATCTCGGAAACGGCGGAGATTGGCATTGGCATTGGCGCTGCCATGACGGGATTGCGCCCCGTCGTCGAATTATGGATGAGCGAATTCATGCTGGTCGCTTTCGATCAGGTCATCAACGAAGCTCCCCGGTTTCGCTACATGTCAGGGGGGCAAGTGAGCGTGCCGGTGGTGCTGAAAGCGGGTTACGGTTTCTGCGCGGGATGGGCCGGCCAGCACTCCAACTGCATCTATCACACGATGATGGGCATTCCTGGCCTGAAGGTTGTGGTGCCGTCAACGCCGGCCGATGCCAAGGGCTTGATGGCGGCGGCGATTCGCGACAACAACCCGGTCGTATATCTGCATCCGTATATGCTGACGTTGGATAAAGGCGAAGTGCCCGACGGCGAATATGTTGTGCCGCTCGGAGTTGCTGACATTAAACGGCCAGGAACTGACGTGACGATTGTGGCTATCGGCTGGATGGTGAAGAAAGCACTGGCCGCCGCCGAGCGACTGGCAGAGGAGAACATCAGCGCTGAGGTGATCGATCCAAGGACACTCGCGCCGCTCGACGTGGCAACCGTTGTGAATTCCGTACGGAAGACGGGGCGGGTCGTGCTGGTGGATCAGGCGCCGCGGCATTCCTCCGCCGCCGTGGTAATCGCCGGCGAGATCGCGGAGCATGCTGTTGGGTTTTTGCGAGCGCTAAGGATGGTCACAGCTCTCGACACTCCGATTCCTTACAGCGAACCGCTGGAAAACTATGTCGTTCCCAATGAGGAAAAAGTCGTTGAAGCAGTGAAGTCGGTGCTGACACACAAAGCCGTGGCCGCGTGAGAATTCCGATGGCAGGCAATGTTGATCTCCTCGCCTCTTACTGGACCATCTCTTGCGGGCTTCCGCACACCGACAAAGAATTCAGTCCTTTTGATTTCCGCGATCGTGTCGAATCGGCTGCCAGAGCCGGGTTTACGGGCTTTGGAATCTGGCATGCTGATCTTGAGCATGTGCTGAGGAAGCGCCCGCTCACGGAGATGAAGCAAATCCTCGACGACAATGGCATCGAGCACGTCGAGCTGGAATTTCTCACCGACTGGTTTCTTGATGGTGAGCGAAAGAAACAATCAGACATGCGGAAGGCGCTGCTGCTCGATGCTGCCGAGGCCTTGCAGGCGCATCACATCAAGGTCGGTGATTTCTACCAGCAAACAACACCACTGCCTCGGCTGATCGAGGCTTTTGCCACATTGTGCGCGGAGAGCTCAGAGCGCGGAACTAAAGTGGGATTCGAACTGATGCCGTTTGCGATGATCGCGACATTGGAAGATTCAATCAAACTCGTAGAAGGCGTGGGCGCGAGCAATGGCGGCATTTGCCTGGATACCTGGCATATCGTGAAACTGCAAATCTCTTATGATCAGCTGCGAAAGATTCCGTCGCAATACATTACCAGCGTCGAGCTGAACGACGGCACGCTGGAATGTCCCTGGAGCTTGCACGAGGATACGGTAAACCATCGGCGGTTGTGTGGCGAAGGAGAATTCGACGTCAAAGGGTTCATCGCAGCCATTCAAGACGCTGGATATCGTGGCCCGTGGGGAATCGAAGTGCTTTCAGAAGAGTTGCGAAAATGGCCGCTCGATCGTCTGACGACTCGGGCCTTTGAAACAACAACGGCGCAATTTAGCTCACTGGGGCAATCCCAGCCGACGCATTAGGTCGACAAAGCGGGAGTCGGAACGAATCGAGTCCAGTCCGGGACCGCGAACCTGGAGCAGCAGTTCATCGTCACCAGCAGCATAGGCTTTCTCAAGGTACTCAAAGGCCTGGTCGCGCTTGCCGGCAAGTGCCGAGGCAACGGCCAGGGCTGCGCTGCGGTCGGTTCCCTGTAACTTCGTCATCAGCTGGAGATAGCCGTTGGCATCGTCGCCGACATGCACGGATGGAGGAACGGCTTGTTTTATATCGTCCAACTGCCGCAATTCACGGATGGCTTCAGGAAAGCGTCCTGTCGCCGCGTAGAACTGTGACCATTTGTAATGCGTGGGCCCGAAACCGGGTTCACGGTCGTGCTGTTTCTGGAACTGGGCCATGGCCTCGTCGTAGCGGTGCGCATACATGAGGGTAACTGCATAGTTGAGGTTGACGATCCCTGAGAGCGGATCGAGCGACAGTGCAGTTTGGAAATGGTCGAGCGCTTCTGTCAGACGTTTCTGCGGAACAAGATACCCCATCGCATAGAAATAGTGAGCGGTCGCATTGTTTGGATTCAACTCGAGGGCGCGCCGAAACTCGGTTTCCGCTTCGTTCCACTTCCGTAAATTGCAAAGGGCGAAGCCGCGTGCCGTATGAGCCTCGGGCGATGAAGGATCGAGTTCGACGGCCTTGCGCGACGCTTCTTCGGCGGAAAGTTCGGCTTCCCGGGAGGTCACGTCAGTCACGTAACTGGGAATGATGTTGTAGACATCGGCCAGTCCCGCATACGCCAGAGAGTAGTTAGGATCCGCGGCAATGGCCTGGCGAAACAGATCGATGCTCTTCTTCAGTCCTTCCGGTGTTCGCCCGTACCAGAGTTGTCGCCCTTCGAGATATAACCGATAGGCTTCAGGATTGGCCGTGCTGGCGCGCGACAGCTTCTGCTCTTCGCTGCCGCTCAGGTGAATTTTCAAACGGTTGGAAATATCGCGTGTGATGTCGCTCTGCACCTGCGACAAATCGCTCGTCTTTCGATCGTATTGCGCCCCCCAGATTTCGCTGCCATCGGCGGTGCTGACCAGATCGGTCGAGATATCCAATTCGTCGCCATGTTGCGTGATGCGTCCGGTTAACACGGCGTTCACCTGCAATTGTTGACCAATCTGGCGAGGATCGTCTTCTTTGCCCTTGAACTTGAAGACCGTGCTGCGCGCCATCACTTTAAGGTCGGGAACTTGCGAAAGCGTGCTGATCAGGCTTTCGGTCAGACCATCGCTGAGATATTCGTTGCCGGAATCGGAAGTGGCATTCACGAAGGGTAAAACCGCGATCGAGCTGACTTTGCGCGCGTCCGAGCGGCTCCGCAGAAGATAGAGGCCAGAGACCGCAGCGATCGCCAGAACCACCAGGGCTGGGATCGCGGCTTTCTTCAGTGCGGAAGTTGAGCTTGCTGCAGGAAGTGATACCGAACTCGCCGAACCAGACACAACTCCTGCACCGCTCGTGCGTCCCGAGTCGAAATCACGCTTCAGCCGCGCCAGATCGGTTCGCATGTCGGCCGCAGTTTGATAACGGAGATTACGATCCTTCTCCAAAGATTTGTTGATGATGCGCTCCAGATCCGGCGGGATGTCTGGATTCAGGCGTAGGGCGGAAGCGGGCAGCAAATCCAGAATCGACTTGAAAATCTCTGCCGAACTGCCGCCGCGAAATGGAAGCGTGCCGGTAGCCATCTCATACAGAACCGCGCCAAATGAAAACAGATCGGTGCGGGCGTCGAGTTCCTTGGCTCGAGCCTGCTCGGGTGACATGTATGAAATCGTGCCAAGGGTTGAGCCCGGACTGGTCAGGTGCTGCTCGTCGGCAAGTGCCGTAACGGTATTCCCCGATGCCATCTGGCTGGAAGAACCTGTCGCAACCTTGGCCAGGCCAAAATCAAGAATCTTGGCGTGCCCGCGTTTTGTAACGAAGATGTTGGCCGGCTTGATGTCGCGATGCACAATGCCTTGCGAATGTGCCGCATCCAAGCCGTCGGCAATTTCGATGGCCAGCGTGAGCACGCTTTCAATATCCATCGGCTTACCTGCGATCAAGTGCTTCAACGTCATTCCATCCAGAAACTCCATGGCAATAAACGAGCTGTCGCCATGCTTGCCGATTTCGTAAATCGTGCAAATATTGGGGTGATTCAGCGCCGAAGCCGCCCTGGCTTCGCGCCGAAAGCGCTCCAAGGATTGGGGATCGCGCGAAAGTTCGTCAGGAAGGAATTTGAGAGCGACGAAGCGGCCCAGTTCGGTATCCTCGGCCTTGTAAACCACGCCCATTCCGCCCCCGCCCAGCTTGTCGGTGATGCGGTAGTGGGAAATGGTCTGGCCGATCATGAAACTGAAATCTTAGGGCCGGAGAAGCGGCAAGTCAACGAAGACGACGACTGGCGGCAGTGAGAGAAAGCACCGCGTAGGAAGTGGCTGCGTCATTCATAAACAGCGCCGTCTCTGGACTGATGTGGTGTTCTTTGTTCTTGTTCAGAGAGTAGGCCGGCCAGAAACCCTCAGTCTTGTCCTGATTGGCGGTGAGCCATGCGAGGCCCAGCTTCAGTTTGGCGTTCTCGGGCGAAATTCCGGCCTGCTGAAGAGCGAAGGTGATCAATCCCGTCGCATATCCGTCGCTCGCCGTTTCCTGAGGTGTTCCATCATTGCGCTTCCATCCGCCAGATAGAGACGATAGGCTCCAGCCACCGTCAGTCTGCTGTTTTTCCAGAAGTTCGTCGATGATGGCCTTCTGACGATCTGGTTGGAGCAATCCCGGCAGCTTCGCCGCAGCCCACAAAAGAAAGGCATGATTCATAGCGGTCTGCGCGGCAAATTTCCGGTTCAGGTAATCCTGCAACAGTTTGAGACCGGGTTGGATTGCAGGTGCTTCGCGATAATTTCTGGGCGCGATACCTACGGCAACCGCGGCCAGCGTAGCTCCAAAGTAGCCCGAATCGTCTGCTTCCCACGGCTCATTGTTGAAGCGCAGCCAGAGCCACGCGCCTTTCTGCTGGCCGTCCATTTGTTGTTCAGCCCACATGTTCGCAAACGCCGTATGCGCGTCGTCGCTAAGTTGGCCGCTTTGCGCATCGCGGACGGAAAGGATGAGGGCGTTGAGAACGGATTCGGTTCCGCGCGACTCGACTGACTTATACGGCCCGCGATCCGCATCCTTATAGAACGGTTCAACTTCCTTCCACAGGCGCACCCGCTTGGTGACGTTTTCCAGCAGGCGTTGCTCGTTCGGGGCCGGCGCATTCTCGGCAAGTAATGTTCCAAGAACGGACCGCGAGAGAGCATACGGAACGGCAGTGTGGCACGATACGCAGAAAGTTTCATGATCCCGCTGGGCTCTGGGCCATTCCGTCCACCACGTCAGCCGGTGGTCCAAATACGCGGCCGCCGCCTTCGGATCCCAAGAGTTCGCGACTTTTGTTTCTGGCTTATTGGGATGAGTCGTGACGCCTCTTGGACCGGTGCCGGCAGCCGCCGCTCCCGTGCGCCAGCCAGGCACGGAAATTCCCAACAGCAAGCAAGCCACGAAGCTGCCCGTCACTCGCACAGCCATCTTCATGAGAATCTCCTTCTCAGGAGCAACCACATCCGGTTCGTTTATCGTTGGTTTGTCTTTCGTCTGTCCGTGGCTGTCGGTATCGTCTTTCTCAATCCCGGAAGTATACTTCCCGCCGCACCTGGAGCGTACCATGAGAAATGAGCTAGGGTGGACCTTTGGGCCCGGAGAGGACACTCACCGCGCTGATCCGTCCATGATATCGGGTCCGCGGATCATAACCACTCATTGACGGCAAGACACGCCACGGGTTCGGCGGTCCCCACTTTCTGTTAAAATCGGGGAATTCTTTGATGCCGTTCCGATCTGTCATCTTCAAAGCCCACCGGCTAATAGTTTCTACCGGAGAAGGTCGAGTCACTCTTGATGATGTTCTGGCTCACCAGGACTCCCTGTTGCGCGATCCCGATTTCGACCCAGACTTCGATCAGCTGGTGGATGCAACAGGCGTGAGCGCGGTCGCTTTGTCAGCCGCTGATCTCAAGAGATTAGTAAAGAACAAGGTCTTTTCCCCTGCCTCGCGGATTGCTGTTGTTGTGTCCAGCATGTTCGTGTTCGGTATGTTGCGGATGACGCAGACTTACCAGGAACTGTCGGGGTCAGAACCTCCGATCTCGGTGTTTTGGGACAGAGCGTCGGCTCTGAAGTGGCTGGGTATCACAGGGGACTCTGACTACTTTGGGCAGACGCAATCTCGTCCCAAAGACTCTTGCGAGTAGCCCACTTGATCTTGTGAAATCGGCTGTGGCTATGGCCGCCTAGACTACAGGTTGGAGCGATTCTGGTGCAGCCTCGTTTCCCGGCACCGCACTTCGTGGGACGGGAATTGCTACTGAAATCCTGGTTCCCGCGGCGTCGGAATCGATTTTCAACTCGCCTTTGAATTGCCGCAGCCTCTCTCGCATTCCACGAATGCCGACGCCCGAACCTCCGGACTGAATCTCAGTTAACCGTTCGGGAGATATGCCCTTTCCCGCGTCACGAATGTCGACCGCGACCCGGTCCTTCTCACGCGCGATTCGAATGGATGCAGTCTTGCTGCCCGAATGCCGATGGATGTTGGTCACACATTCCTGTACAAGTCGAAACACTACTAGTTCCATGTCACCGGGCAGTCTCCCGAATTCCTGCGAGACATC
>JASHOT010000255.1 GCA_030040965.1 Candidatus Sulfotelmatobacter sp.
GCCGTAAGCAATTCGGGGGAGTTCGTGACCTGTGCACACCCTGAAATTCCTGCCGCCTTCAAAATCGATGGTTGCTCAGAGCTTCCTTAGCGCCAGACCGCGTCTTTTGTACCTGAAAGTGCCCTGTCCAGATAACTTGCTGCACTAATCAGCGCAAGATGAGTAAATGCCTGGGGGAAATTTCCGAGAAGCCGGCCGTCGGCTCCCAGTTCTTCTGAATAGAGGCCAAGATGATTGGCATACCCCAATAGCTTTTCAAACAATAACTGCGCTCTTTCCAACTCGCCGGCGCGTGCCAGGCATTCCACAAACCAAAACGAGCACGCGATGAAACTTCCGTCTGTTCCCGGAAGCCCGTCCACGTGCGACCGCTCAACTTCGTACCGGCGCACGAGCGTATCTTCGATAAGACGTTCCTCGATCTTTTTCATGGTGGCGAGCCACATCGGATCGACGGGGCTTATGAATCTCATCATGGGCATGAGTAGGGCTGAGGCGTCAACCTCCTTCGTGCCCTTCGCTTGAACGAACGATTGCAGTTCGTCATCCCAGAAGTTTGTAAAAATGTCGTTCCGAATCTCATCCCTGGTGCGACGCCAAACATCGAGCGGACCGGGGAGTGAGCGCTTCATCGCCAGGCGCAAGGCGCGGTCGAAAGCAACCCAGCACATGACTCGTGAATGGAGGAATTCTCGCGGGCCGCCGCGAACCTCCCAAATGCCCTCATCCGGGCGTTGCCAATTCTTTCCCAGCCAGTCGAGGATCCGGTGAACGTTCTGCCAACCTCGATGCGACGGTGCCTGGCCATATTTGCTGGCAAGATACACGCAGTCCATCATCTCGCCGTAGATGTCGAGTTGCAGTTGCGTGTAAGCGGCATTACCAATGCGTACTGGCCGCGAATTCTCGTAGCCGCAGAGATGATCCAGGGAAACCTCATCGATTTTCTGTCTGCCATCAAGCCCGTACATTACCTGCAGGGGGCCGCGCTGAGCATCATCGCTTAATCGATCTTTCAGCCACTTGATGAATGTTTCGGTTTCGTCGACGAAGCCCAAGCGGATGAGGGCGTACAGTGTGAAGGCTGCGTCTCTCAGCCAGGTGAAGCGGTAATCCCAATTACGCACTCCTCCAATGCTTTCGGGCAAAGAAAACGTTGGTGCTGCGACCAGCGAGCCATGTTTGCGACTGATGAGCAACTTCAAGAGCAAAGCCGAACGCAGAACCATTTCCCGCCAGCGGCCTCTGTAGTTGGATTGTGAACTCCACGCTTTCCAAAACTGAGCGGTATCAGCAAATCTCCGTTGAACCAGACCCATCTCGGGCGGCTCTCCGCTCGCTCGCGGGGAACCGAGAAGAAAGGTGGCGGTTTCTCCACTTTTCAGAGTGAAAGCGGAAGTCACATCTTGCGACTGGCGTTCGAGTGCGAGCGTCGAATGGAGCGACAAGGGTGGGCAAAGGCCATCAGCTGGAAGGAACGTTGCGCAGCGGCCGGAATTCTCGAGTTCATGTTTTCCAGCTGCGTAATTGAATCGGGGTTGACAGCACATTTGAAAACGAACGTTACCTCGGATGACAGAGAGGCTTCGTACAATCTCGTTCGGCTGTTCCCCGTCTTGTTCAATCGGCATGAAGTCCATGAGCTCGGCGACGCCCTCTTCGGAGAGAAAGCGGGTGAGCAGAATGTTGGTCTCCGGTAAATAAAGCTGACGCACGCGCGGGTTTGAGAGCTGCGGCTGAATCTGGAATCTCCCACCGTGCTGATCATCAAGCAGTGCGGCAAACACCGTCGGAGAATCAAACTCGGGATAACAGAGGAAATCGATAGACCCATTCATCCCCACCAAGGCGATGGACTTCATATTGCCGATGACGCCGTAATTCTCAATAGGCTGAAAGGCCATGTCTTCGATTCACGTGTATCACGAAGATGCCTTTAGCGCCATAATGCATACCCCGTCCCAGGTCTCTTTATGAACCCCAGGCGGAGGGGTATTGCGCAACGCCACCGCGCCAATATTCCGGAGGTCGACTTGATAGCGGGCATGGATGTAGTGAAGCACCAAAAGCGCCCGGCTATGCGACGCTGCGAGTTGAGTCCCGCTATCACTCTGAGACGAATACCCTTCGATGACGAGGGGTCCGTTGAGCGCGCCGTCCCCAAGCTCCGCGATTGCTTCCTCGATCTGTAACTTTCCCTCGGTGGTTAGACGTTCCTGGCCGTTGCTGGTTTGCTCAAAGAGTCTTGCGGCTTCAAGCCATGCACGACCATTATCTGGATTGGTGAATACCCTGTCATTGCGATAGGTGGTCGGATCCAAATCGGCCAGAGAGTAGTAACCGCGATGCTTAAAAAATCCCTTGAAGAAGAACTCATGCTTCAGCGCTTCGGTATCCGCTGCCATATTTCCAGTGGTTTCAGTCAAATTTGACAGCGATTGCTGGATGTTGCCTCCCGCGTCCACACCTCGGCCGTCCTCTCCGAGGGCCTCGGTCATCGTCTGATGCAGCTGTCCCGAGATGCTATCCAGATTGCCCGCCGCACCGCGCGCACTCAACAAGGTTTGGTCGACTTTGCCGCCAAGGCCTCGCGAGGCGAAATCCGAAACCAGTGCGTCCGCCTGGCCGGATGCATGTTTCAGTGACGCGCTGGCTTGCTTAACTGAGACGGTAGCTTGCTCGCCATTGGCAACCGCCTGCTGTATCTCCGTCGCCGTGGTCTGATCCCGGAGCAGCATCCCGACCGTGCCCTTGCCTTGCTTTATCCCCACAATGAGGTCGTTCGCATTGTTTATGGTTTTGGTTGCGGCATCGAGCGTTCCATCGAGCTTGCCTTGCACTCCTTTCATCGTTCCGTTGGCACCGTTGATGAGGTCATTACTACTCTCGAGAAGATCGGCCAAACTGAGTGGTTCCTTGCTTGGGAGCGTGGTTGAGGCGGCAGCTTCCCGAGCGTTGGCGCTGCCCCCGTGGATCTGCACAAACTTGTCGCCCACGATGCCCTCGCTGTCGACGGTCACCAGAGAATCTGTCCTCACCAGCGGGTTTAGTCGCTGATCGATTCTCAGGACAAGACGGAATCGCCCGGACGGAGACTTGGGGACCTCGATGTCGGCGATTTCCCCTGCGTCGAAACCAGCTACTTGTACGTCTGAACCCTTCGTCAGACCACTGATGTTGGCGAATTCCGTATGGAGATCAACGTGCGGAGAGAAAGCCTTGTGCTCATTTCCGATGGTAAAGAGCACTAAGGTAAAAAGCGCAAGTCCGCTTACGATGAAGATTCCGATGGTGACATTATGATTCCGCATCTATTACCCCCCGACAAGTCTCCGGACTGTTTCGTTTTCGTGTTTCTCCAGATCTTGAGGTCTACCGAGGCCGGCCAGCCGCCCCTTGTCGAGAACCGCGAAGCGATCCCCAACACGCCTGGCGCCATGCAGGTCATGAGTCACAATGATCATGGCGCTGCCCCGCCTCACCTTCTGATCGAGCAGCAAGTCGTCGATTTCGGAAGCGGTGATGCGATCGAGTCCGCTGCTGGGCTCGTCGACCAGCAGGGTTTCCGGCTCAAACACAAGAGCGCGCGCGAGGCCGGCACGCTTTTGCATGCCGCCTGAGAGTTCGCGTGGCATTTTGTGTTTATCGCCCGCGAGTTCGACCTGACCGAGAACACGGTCAATGATCTCTTCAATTTCGTCTTTTGACTTTTTCGTCAGACGACGAAGGGGAAGAGCCAGGTTGTCATGAAGCGACAGAGAATCGAACAAGGCCCCACTCTGGAATAGAAATCCCATCCTGCGCCGGACGCGTGAAAGCTCTTGACCCTCAAGCTGCGTAATTTCATCGTCGCCGATGCGGATGTTGCCTGCATCCGGTTTCAGGAGCGCAAGGATCAATTTGAGCGTAACGCTCTTGCCGGTTCCGCTGCGGCCTAAAACGCAAATCGCCTCGCCGCGACCGACGGAAAAGGAAACATTATCGAGCACTTGTTTCTCTCCGAAGGACTTCGAGACGCCATGCAGCGTGACGGAATTTTCGCTGCTCATGTCGCGCTCCCTGGGAAGGTGAGGAAAATGATTTTGACCAGAATGACGTCGGCCAGAATGATCAACAATGAGGAGACAACAACGCTGCTCGTGGCAGCACGACCCACGCCCTCTGCCCCTTCATTGGTGGTGTAGCCAAAGAAGCAGGAGATCGTGCCAATGATGAATCCAAACACCAACGCCTTCAGGGTCGGAGGGACAAAGTTAGACCACTGCATCCCCTGAAAAGCACGCGTGAGATACAAGTGCAGTGAAATGTGGGACAAGGTGTACTCGGAGAGATAACCTCCCAGTATTCCGCAGAAATCCATAAACACGGTCAGCAGTGGGAGGGCGATTACGCAGGCGACCACGCGTGGAACCACCAAGAACTTGAACGAGTCCATCGACAGTGCTTCGATCGCATCGATCTGCTCGGTCGCGCGCATGTCCGCCAGCACTGCTCCGTTGCCGGCGCCGACCCGCCCCGCCACCAGCAGCGCAGCCACCAGGGGGCCGATCTCAACGAAAAAACCGAGGGACTGCAGTTTCGGAATCATGGCGGTTGCACCAAACATGACCAGTGCGCCACGAGTATGCAGGGTCATGACCACACCCAAGGCGAGGCCCGCCGAGAGCACCAAAGCGAGTGACCGGACTCCCGCTTCGCCTATATGCCTCCATATTTGTTCAAGCTCAAAGGGTATGCGGAAGACAGACCCGATCACCCTCAAGCCAAAGAGGCCAACCGCGCCAACGAAATCGAAGATTCCAATCACTCGTCACCGGCTTGTAAGTTGCTCGCCTTGTAAGCGATTCGTTTCGCACACCTGAGTGCAACCGTCCGCGACAAGGTGATGACACCAGAGGTCCTAAAGACGCGCAATTGGACGATGGTGTCGCCGATACCTTCGTATGAGTTGGACGAAGCAGCGTAAGCGGCCCAAACCGACGCCAAAGTCAGGGGCGCCAATACCAAGGTCCAATTGCGCTCCACTGAGCCGTGAGGCATGTTTGGGTGGCGGCGAATTGGGCGACTCGAAAAGCAGCGAGAAAGCCTAATGCCCCGTTAGACGTGCCCCGGTCGTTGCGGTAGATCGGAAACCGAAAGGAGAGCTATGTCAAATTTTGGTCGTTGGAGTAAGGTGATCATTTTGTCGGCGTTTGTGGTCGCCGTTAGCTTGCAAGCCACGTTCGCCCAGGAAGATGTGGTCCACGTTTTTTCAGGCGTTGTGAAACACTTTGATAAAGACGCTAAGACAATCGTCGTGAAGGCTGACGACGGCGTGGAACATACTGTGAAGTGGACGGACAGGACGACATGGGAGGCTGTAAAAGACTCTGGCAAAGGCGTTAAGGAGGGGTCCAAAGTGACTGTGAAATATACCGAGAAGGCTGGTGAAAAGACCGCTGTCGGTATAAAGGACCTCGGGAAGTAGATTTTCCCAATGGAAAGTCCAGCGATTTCTGTCAGGGGTTCTCAGTCATAGGCCAAGGGCACTCCAGTCTGCGATTCCCTATGACGCCTATGAAGCCGCTTTCAAGGGTCGAGTTGCGAAGGGAACGGACTACTACCGTACTTTCTCGCTTACGGCGAAGGGATGATGTCTAGGATGCATTGGCAAACTTAAGCTCCACTCTTGCGCGTACAATCCGGTCTAGTTCTGCGTACGGAGCTCGAAGCCCGGCTGAACCTCTATCGGTAGGAGTTTGAAAGAGGCCGCAAGGCGCTCACGGTCAGCCCTCAAGGCCCAGCATCCTTCGGTGATCCTGACCTCGTCATCCATGCGGTGCTGGACGGAGTAGGGATCGGGACAATAATGGAAGATACTCTCAGAGATTTGACTGCCGAGGGACGCTTGATTCAGGTCCTGAAAGACTGGTGCCCCTCATTGCCCGACGCGTGGCAGGTAATCGGCCCACTTTGGTCGAATATGCGCCTTGATGATCGACTGATATGACTTGCGAGTTAAATACCGGTCCGGAATCTCGTCGGCAAACTTGTCGAGAAGGGTGCTGAAGCTGGGCACCTCTTAACTGCTCTGTTACGAAAGTAGAACAAGCCGGGACAAGCGGTTACGAAATCGGAATGACTGAAATTTCATAGTGCAATCGCTTAGTCATTAACAGGGTCGAAAATTACCTTCCTTATGCCGGAATGACTGGGGGTTCGACTCGGTAACCAAGAGTTCGGAGTGTGCGGATCATTCGTGAAGTGCGCAGTCGCTTTGACTTCTCGGACACCGCAGGGCCTCGTTCCTCATAGCGAACTCCCTTGTGCAAAATGATCCAGATCAACTGACAGAGGCGATTGGCAATCGCTCCGATGGTTTTGTTGTGTCCCAGGCGGAGCACTAAACGACGATAGACAATCTCGAAGATGCTCCCTTTACGTTTGACGGCAGCATTGGCAGCTTGATTGAGAATGCGGCGCATCTCACGGTTGCCTTTCGGCGAACGTTTGCTGCGGTTCACGCCGTCGCTCTCTTCGTCGCCCGGGCATGCTCCTACCCACGAGACGAGTTTCTTGGGGAAAGCGAAGGTCGCTGCCTTGGCACCTACCTCGGCAATGATCTGTTGCGCCGAATCCACTCCCAGGCCTGGAACTTCCGCCAGCCGTTCGACCGCATCTTGATGCTCGCGCAGCAGACTCGCGACCTCCTGGTCGAGTTGGCCGATCTGCTGCTCGATCAATTGCAAGTCTTCTAGTGCCATCTTCACTACTCGGCGGTAGACCGGGTTGAGCCCTGCGCAGGCACCCAGTGCATCGCGCAACTGCTCCGGCGTGGCACGCAAGCGTTGATCAGCTAAGGCGGCCACAGCCGCCGGATCGGTTTCTCCGTTCGCCAGCGCATGCAGCATACGACGCGCACTGGCGCCCAACAGATCCGAGACCAGACTGGATAGCTTGATATGCGCTTCTTCCAGCAGTGCCTCCAGTTGATTCTGCAGACGAACTTTGTCCCGCGTCCGTTGATACTTTGTGCGTGTGAGCGTCCTCCACAGTCGCTGTTCGGTATCGGGCACAAAGCTCAAAGTCAGTTCCTGGGAAATCAACCGCTTCACCAAACGTTCCGCATCGCGAAAATCTTTCTTGCGTCCCCGCCGTCCGCGATTGGACAACGCCTGTGCCAGATGGAGTGTTCCCGACATTTTCCCGGCACCTTCCCGATTTTGACAGTTCGGTTTCCAGTGCCGTTCCAGTGCGCTCCAAAGCGGCTTCCAATATTGAGCCGTGGATTCCAT
>JASHOT010000256.1 GCA_030040965.1 Candidatus Sulfotelmatobacter sp.
CGTTTGTTGTGACGGTCGTAGACAGTAACCAGAACCCGCTGAGTGGAGTTGTAGTGACGTTCGAGACTCCCACATCGGGAGCCGGCGGCACATTTGCAGGCGGAAGGAAAACGGCTACAACCAACGCGAGCGGCGTGGCGACGTCGGCGCCATTTACAGCCAATGGATCCGCCGGAGCATATACGGTAACGGCTACGGTTGCATCAGGTGCGGAGCCGGCTAACTTTATCTTGACCAACAAACCGATCAATTACGCGTTTTATTTGAGCGGGCTGGAGGCGACATCGCCGCCGAATTTCTACGCTCTTGCGGGATCGGTAACTGTCGACGGCAATGGCAACGTCCTCGGCGGAGAGCAGGACTATAACGACGGTCTGGGGTTTCAATCCCCTGAGCCTTCCGGCGATACCATCGTGCCGGGAACCGCCGCGCTGAGCGTGGACCCTACCACCGGCCAGGGCACGCTCACGCTAACGACGAACAACCCCAATTTGGGCGTGGACGGCGTCGAAACTCTGGGCGTCCAGTTTGTGAACACCAACCATGCGATGATCGTTCAGTTTGATGGAACGGCGACCTCAAGCGGAGGCATGGACGTGCAGACACTTTCGAGCACGCTCAACGATGGGAACTATGCTTTCACCCTTTCGGGGGTCGACACGAACGACGCTTCAGTTGTGTATGGAGGCGTATTCTCCATTTCGAGCAGCGGCACCGCCTTGGCGGGTATTTTCGACGTCGATGATGCCGGAACTACGACGCTGGGAACGTCTTTCAGCGGAACCATCACCGGACCCGATGCCTTCGGGCGGGGCACGATCACCGCCGCCACGTTGCCAATCTCATCTCTCAGCTATTACGTCGTCGGCCCCGAGGCAATACGGGTCATCGACGTGGACACCACGACCACCGATTCGGCGGTCGGCTCGGTGTTCGGCCAAGGCACTGGCACCTTCAGCAACGCTTCGCTGGGGAAGTCGGTCTTCAGCGTAGAAAGCAACTCAGCCGGAAATCTTTATGCTGCGACAGGCCAGTTTACGGTTCCCGCGAGCGGATCATTTTCCGGTTTTGCGGACGACAACGAATTCGACAACGGCGTTCTCGTTCCTGGGGCTTCTATCTCGGGCAGCTATAGTGTTGCGAGCACCGGGTACGGCAGCCTGACAATCGCGGCGGGAGACTTGGGAGACCTCAGTGTCTTCGGCATCTACATGACCGACCCAGGTCTCAACCTGAATGATCCGAATAACACGACCAACGGATTGGGCGGAGCTCTGATTGCCGACCTGGACACGAGTCTCCAGGGCACAGGAGTCCTGATTCCACAAACGGATACCTCCACGACCGGCTTTGCGGGCAATTATGCCTCTGGAGCGCAGGCTTTCAACGTTCCTCGCACGGAAACTTCGGGTCAGGAATTCGATTTTGTTGGGCAGGGATCGGTCAGCGGTGGTGTTTTGAGCGGCGCTGGGCTGCTGAGCGATCCATTCGCCATTTTCAACAATACGCAACTAGACGGCACCGACACCGCGACCTTCTCAGGAACTGCATCGCCTGATACCGCGAACCCTGGGCGCTACATAATTCAACTCGACCTGATAGTCACTGCTGACCCGAATTACAGCGTCGTCATATATCAGGCGGAAGGCGGGCAACTGTTCTGGCTTGACGAGAATTCGAATGGCAAGAGTGTGTTCCTAGGATCGCTTCAGAAGCAAGGGTCGCTAACCGGACTACCGGCAGCGCAGGAAGCTCCCGCGAAAATCGACTCAACACAGAAACCTCGACAGTTGGGAAGAAGGGCGCGATAGGCATGAAACTTCATCGGATGGTGTTGCTGTGGTTACTTGTGGTGGTCGCGCCCGAGCTGACTTCTGCTCAGGATGCAACGGGAAGAATTTTCGGAACCGTCTACGACCAGCAGGGGCTGGCGATCCCGGCCGTGCACATTACCGTTACCAACACGGCCACCCATGTTGCGCGCTTGGCCAGAACCGACAACGAAGGCACATTCCAATTGCTGGCGTTGCCCATTGGCAATTACGAGGTGACTGCGGAGCATACTGGTTTTCGTACGGTGGTCAGCAAGGAACAGAAACTGCTGATTAATCAAGCGCTCCGCATCGATTTCAAAATGGAGATCGGCACAGCTACCCAGTCGATCGAGGTTGGGGCCGAAGCCGCACCGGTCGAAACCGTCAATCCCACGGTGGGCCAGTCGATCACCGGGCGAGTTCTCACCAACATGCCCCTCAACGGGCGGGACATGCTGGATCTGGCTTTGCTTCAGCCCGGGGTCACGGAAAGCAACGACGACAACTACGGCGCCGGCAATTACAGCATCGCCGGCGGAAGAACTGATTCCGTGACCTTTTTGCTCGATGGCGGAAACAACAACGACCTGCTCGACAACAGTAACCTGCTCGATCCCAATCCCGATGCCATCTCCGAGTTCCGGCTTCTGCAAAGCGACTACACGGCTGAGTACGGACGCAACGGTGGCGGAATCATCAGCATCGTGACCAAGTCCGGAACCAACCAGCTCCATGGCACGCTGTTCGACTACGTCCGGAACAGAGATTTCGACGCCAACGACTACTTCAACATTCCATTAGGGCTTCCACGGCTTGACCTCAAGCGCAACCAGTTCGGAGCGACACTGGGCGGCCCTATCCGCAAAGACAAGGTTTTTTTCTTCGCCGCCTACCAGGGACAGCGGCAGGTTCAGGCGATACCGGATGTTGACATCCCGGTGTATACGCCGCAGGAGTTGCAGGGGAATTTTTCCACCGCTGCTAACGGCTCTCCGGATCCCGGGGTCGTGGCGTTTCTGACCGCCAATCCGTGGTTCGCGAGCCCTAACGGGAGTGTGGCCAACGCAATCATCGATCCCACGAAGATCGATCCCATCGCTCAGGCATACATCGGCCATGGCTTGATCCCAAGCGCGCCGGGCGGCCTGTATTCCGCGTCGCTCGAGGCACAGGATAACCGGAATGAAGTGACCACCAAATTTGATCTAAACCTCAATCCGAAAGACAAGCTCTCCGCCACGTTTGGTTTCAACCGGCTCAACCAGCTCGCCCCTCTCGATGCCTCGAGCGTGGGGGGCTATCCCAGCAGCACCGTAGCGAATTACTACTTCACCAATCTCGAATACACCAGGGTCTTCGCGCCAACCCTGATCAATGAATTTCATTTCGTCACACACCGCAGCAATTATCTCTCGGGTGTCACGACAACCCATGCGCCGACCGGCCAGGAACTTGGCGTCACCGGCGTCACTCCCGACTTGGCCACCGGCCCGACCAACATTTGGATGGATAACGGTTTTTCCATCGGCCCCAGCGAAAACGGTCCAACGCGCTACGTAGAAAACACTTTCTCCTGGACGGAGGCGATTACCTGGGTGCGGGGAAAACATAACTTAAAGTTCGGCGCGGGATTCTCGCCTTATCAGGAAAATCTGAAGTACGGCTATTACTTGAATGGGGAGTGGGATTTTTTTACGGGCACGCCCACCGAGGTGGGAACTATTGCGGGCTCAGGAAATGACTTTGCGGATTTTCTGCTCGGCACTCCTGATTTTTTCCAGCAGTATGCGCTGGCGCCTTCCAACATTCGGAGCAAAAGCACGTATGTATTTGGCCAGGACGAGTGGCACTGGCGCAAGAATCTGGTCGTGACTGTCGGGCTGCGGTACGAATATAACTCGCCCAAGTACGATACCGAGGGCCGCACCTTTTCGGTGATCCCGGGGCTTCAGTCGAAACGATTTGTGGACGCGCCGCCAGGATTGGTCTTTCCCGGCGATCCCGGCGCCCCAACCGGAGTGAACTTCCCTGACAAGAAAAACTTCGCACCGCGCTTCGGATTCTCCTGGGATCCAACCGGAAGCGGCAAGACCAGCTTGCGCGGCGGGGGCGGCATTTTTTACGACATCCTGAAAGGCGAAGATAACCTTCAGTTCAACGGCCAGGCCCCGTTCGTAGGTTCTGCGGGACTCTACTTCAACCCCCCGAATTTCCTGCCTAGTTGTACGAATCCCAGCGGTTGTCCCGTGACCGCGCCTCTGACCTATTTGAGCAACCCTTTCCAGAATGCCTGCAATTATGACGCGGCCGGCAACTGCGTTAGTTTGGGCGTGCCCAATAGCTTTCCCTCCAAGCCGCCAGCATCGAATATCAGTTTCACGCCGTTTTTGCCGATCAACATCGGCGGCAGCGTCTATATGGTCGACCCGCACCTGCGCACTCCCTACGTCTACCAATACAACCTGAGCCTGCAACGCAACCTTCTCCTGGACACGGTTCTGGAAGTCAATTATGTAGGGAGCACGGGGCGTGGACTGACGTCGCTGAGTGACATTAATCCCATGGTGTTGGGCACAACCAATCGAGTTCTTAATAGCAGCAGCGGCAACTGCGGATCTTCTCAGGATGTCGTCTGCTATGGCACGCTTCCTGAATTCCAGAACGTATCCCAAGCGAACTACAACGCCCTCGAAACCAGCCTGACGCGGCAACCCAAGGACTCACGCCTGGGTACGGTCTATTACACGCTTGCGTACACTTACGGCCATAATCTCGATAATGCCTCCGGTTTTGAGCAACGCAACTCCGCGGTGCCCAGCTACAGCCCTCATCTTTTCTACGCTTCCGGTGACAGCGACGTGCGCCATCGCATCACCCTGAGTGGGGGATGGGACATTCCTTTTGATCGAGCCTGGGCCGCCGGCCCGAAGCGCCTCACCAAGGGCTGGAGCTTCTATCCTATCTTTACCTATCGAACCGGATTCCCATTCGACATCTTTGCTCAGTTGCCCGATTACACTGATCCTTTGAACCCGGGTTCTTCGGGTGCGGGCGATGCTTCACTCACACGCGCCGCGGTGGTAGCGCCCATAACAACGTTCAATTACCGCCAGAAGCGAACGATCAATGAGATCACTTACAATTCTGTCCTAAACTCCACGACAGGCCAGTACTATTGCCAGATTACGACCACCCCGGTCACTGGCAACTTTATCTTTAACCCCAATAGTTTTTCCGACGTGCCGCTCGAGAACAATGACTACTATGACGGAGGCACTCCCAATGCTTGTTTTCCGCAACTCGATCCCGTGCATAACCCCGCTGACCGGACCTACGGTCTACCCCGCAATGTGCTCCGCGGTCCAACCCTGACCAATCTGGACATCGCGCTGGCTAAAACGACGTCGATCACCGAGCGCATCAAGCTGGAGCTTCGCGCTGAGTTCTTTAACAGTTTGAATCACCCCGAGTTCGCGCAACCCACGCTTACCGACAACGCGACAAATATCCTCGCTCCAACCTTTGGCCAGATCACGACAACCGGCAGCTTTCGTGGGCCGACTCCCCGCATCGGGCAGTTGGCGGCGCGGCTGACGTTCTAGCGTGGTCGGGGAGCGTCACTGTCGATGCGGACTCGCTTCCTTTTCGAGGCAAACAAGAGAGTTCGGGAGAGTGCGCGTTGATCAGAGCTGCAGGTCGTAAGACGGTCTGTGTTTTCTTCTTCAGTGCGATTGCTCCGCTTCTCTTCATACCTGCGCTCATCCATGCCGGCGAACCACCTTCGCCGCCTACTTACGGCGTTCGCATGGAGCAGGCATGGATTCCGATGAAAGATGGGATACGGCTGGCCGCGACGCTCTACATGCCGGATGGCGCGAAGCCGGAGGAGAAGTTCCCGGCTTTGCTGGAGTATCTGCCGTATCGCAAAGACGATGGCACGGCTGCCGGCGACTACCCCAAACATGCCTACTTCGCGCGCCGCGGGTATGTGAGTGTACGGGTGGACATCCGAGGGTTTGGGGCGAGTGAGGGTGCGCCGCCGGAGCGGGAGTATTCCGAACAGGAACAGCAAGATGGAGAGCAGGTGATTGCATGGCTGGCGCATCAAACCTGGTCGAACGGTAACGTCGGAATGTTCGGCATTTCGTGGGGAGGGTTCAATTCTCTGCAGATGGCTATGCGGCACACGCCCGGCTTGAAGGCGATTCTGGCGGCGGATGCCACGGCGGAATTGTTCCACGACGATGTGCATTATGTGGATGGCATAGCACATGTCGATGAATTCGAGCTGAACATGGATATGGCAGAGGGATGGACCGGCGCACCAGATTATACCCTCGACGAAAAGGTACTGGGGCCGCGGTTTGAGACGCCCCCGTGGTCGCTGCTCTATCTGAAGCATCAGCATGACGGGCCGTTCTGGCGCGAGCCGGTGCGACCGCTGAAGGAGATCACAATTCCTAGTTTTCTGATTGGCGGATTGCTCGATGGATATCGCGACAACGTTACCGATATGCTGATGCAGGCGAGCGGGCCGGTGAAAGCAATCGTTGGACCGTGGAATCACACATTTCCGAATGAGGCAGTACCTGGTCCACAAATCGAGTGGCGGAATGAGGCGGTGCGCTGGTTCGATCATTGGCTGAAAGGACGCGACACGGGCGTGGAACACGATCCGCGGCTGGTCATTTATATGCAGCATTGGCACCCTCCCGATCCGACCCTCGAAAACGTACCCGGTGAGTGGAGATTGCAAGATGTCTGGCCGCCGAAGGATGCACGGCCAACAACTTTATTTCTGCAGACCGATCACGAGCTGGCGGAAACGGTGGCGCAACCTGATACGCACCAACTCAAGTACATACCGTCGGTTGGCGTGGAGGCTGGGTTCTGGTGGGGGGAGTTGCTGAGCGATCCGCGGCCCGTCGATGCGTTCAGTCTGGTGTACGATTCAGCGCCCTTGCAGGCGAGTCTGGCGATCCTGGGACGGCCGCACGCTCTGTTGCGGGCATCGACCACGGCGCCGCTGGCAGATTGGTTTGCGCGGCTTTCGGATGTGGCCCCGGACGGAACTGTCACGCAAATCACCGGAGCCGGGATTAATGGTGCTCAATACGATTCGCCGACCGAGCCCCATGGTTTGGAGCCGGGTAAGGTCTATGCTCTCGATGTGGAAATGCATTTGACATCGTGGGTATTTCCCAAAGGTCATCGAATTCGCGTGGCCATTTCGAATGCATTATGGCCGATGATGTTACCCACTCCCTACTCCATGACGACTTCATTAGAACTGGGAGGACGCGATGGTTCGCGGATCGTGTTGCCGGTTGTGCCGGAACATGGCGCCACGCCGCCAGACTTCTCGCCGCCTGAACCTTCTGAAGAACGCACCGACATCAAGAGTGAAGGTTTTCCGTGGCCCGGCGAGTGGACTGTCGAACGCGACGAAGCTCGCCACAAGACCACCGTGCACTGGAAAGGGCAGGAAAGTGCCGAGTATCCGTGGGGAAAAGAAATCGACTACGAAAATATGACCTACGACGCTGATGACGCGCATCCGGAGACGAGTTCTGTGCGGGGCGAAGCCGAGACTGTGTTCACACTGCGAGACCGCACGTTGACTTGGCGGGGGCATCTGTTGGTAACGACCGATAAAAAGAACTTTTATTACAGGTATACGCGCGAGTTGCTGAAGGACGGAAAATCAATCAGGTCCAAGACGTGGCAGGAAACCATTTCGAGGGATCATCAGTGAGAGACAATGACGCGGCACGCCACACGTCTCCGCTGCCGGACGGTCTGCCCGAACTGGAGGTTTCGCGAACGCACCAAACCCGATTTCACAGCTTTTTGCAATCAGTCCGGTTCGATTCGCCGTATATTCGTACCGAACGTTACTTCGGAGACGTGTCTCGTTCTAGAAATGGTTTCAACCCGAGGATGTAACCTTTAAAATCCAGCATTACGCTCAGGCCTGACGATGCTTCGCAATCTTGCCTTTCTTCTCACAGTGGTCACGGTTTTGAGCTCCGCTGCTGAACCGTGGGAACAATCCAAGCAAGCACTGGCGCGTCACGGTGACCGCGTTGATTCTCGCTGGGCAGAAACCACTCTAAAGAACCTTTCACTGGAAGAGAAGGTCGGGCAGCTCTTCATGATCCGGATGCGCATAGAAGTCATGAACGGAAGAAGTCCCGGCTATTTCGCGCTCCGTGACAGCATTCGCAAATATCACATTGGCTCGCTGGCCATGTCAGCGCCGCCGCAAGGCCGGGCCCGCGATGCCCGCCGGCGCTATGACGTTGTTGCGCTGCTCAACCAGTTGCAAGAGGAGTCGAAGTTGCCGCTTCTTGTCGCTGGAGATTTTGAGCGGGGGGTGTTGCCGGCACATGTTTTCGGAACGACCGTATTTCCGCACGCGATGGCTTTTGGCGCCGCTGGGAACCTGGCTTACGCCGAGGAGTTCGGTCGCATCACGGCCCAGGAAAGCCGGGCTCTGGGCGTGCACTGGAACCTGTTTCCCGTCGCCGATGTAAATTCCAACCCGGCCAATCCCATCATCGGCACACGTGCCTTCGGCTCGAATCCGCAGCAAGTGGGCGATCTGGTGTCGGCGTACATACGCGGCGCGCGGGCGAACGGAATGCTGACCACGGCAAAGCATTTTCCGGGCCACGGAAATACCGCTACGGACTCACACGTAGCAGTACCGGTGGTGAACGACGATTGGGACCAGCTTCACGCGGTCGATCTGCCTCCGTTCCAAAAGGCAATCGCAACCGGAGTCGATGCCGTGATGACTGCGCACGTGCGAGTGCTTGCGCTCGATCCAGACCCCGGTCGCGTGGCGACCACCTCGCCCGCAATCGTGACAGGTCTTCTGAAAAAGGAACTCGGTTTCAATGGCATTGTGGTGACGGATGCCTTGGATATGGCCGGTCTGGTTGGTCTCTATGCAAAGAATCCAGGACGCGTGGCCGTGGATGCCTTCAAGGCGGGAAGCGATGTGCTGACCGAGCCCTACAATTTGGATGCATGCTACCGAGCAATGCTGAACGCTGTCCGCACGGGCGAGATCGGGCAGGAACGGCTGGACGCATCCGTCCTCAAAATTCTGCGAGCCAAGGCTTCGCTCGGCCTCGAGAGAAATCGCTTGGTGGACGTCGCAGCGATCCCAAGGCTGGTGGGCATTCCGGAAAATATGGCAGCCGGTCAACGTATCTCCGATGCTGCCATTACTCTGGTGCGGGACAACGGCAAGGTGCTTCCGCTGAAAGACGAGCGATCCGACAAGAGACTGCGTGTCGTGTCCCACGGCAAAGCTCAGCCGGGCCTGCTTGCGATTATTCTGTGCGACAACCGGCGCGCGGAGGACGGTCGCGTCCTGGAGCGTCAGATTCGGAAGCGCGCGCCAGATGCGAGGGTGCTCTACATAGATGCTCGCGTCGCCGCGGCCAGATCGGATGAAGTGTTGAACGCCGCAGACCATGCGCAGCAGGTAGTGGTGGCCGTCTATGTCGTCCCTTCTGCAGCGCGAACCAGGACGGTTGCACGAGGACAGAAGAATTCCGCATCTCTGCCGGACTCGACTGCGAAGTTATTGTCTGGGATTCTTGCTAGGGCGAACCAGAAAACTGTGGTTCTCGCCATGGGAACTCCATACCTGACGGAGGACTTCCCCACGATCCGGAACTACATCTGCGCATTCTCAAATGCGACGGTCTCAGAGATAAGTGCGGTTAAAGCACTTTTCGGGGAAATCCCGATCCCAGGCCATTTGCCGGTCAATATTTCTAACGCCTCGGTCCCGGACACGGCAATTGATCACCCGACACAAGTCACGAGCGTGGCATCGCACTAAGGACATTTCAACCCCACAAGGCGAGTGGCCCCACGCAATCACCGCAGGTGGAATGCGACTCGCGTTTTTTGCTCCCGGATGACGTAAGTGCTTTATCGGACGCGCGCAAGAGCGGAGGAGTGTGGTTGAACGAGTGTAGGTGCGCGCGTTCGATAAAGCACTTACGTTTATCGGGAGTTGAGGTTATGCTTGCACAGCCTTCGCGGGAAACAGAAAATGGATTCCCA
>JASHOT010000257.1 GCA_030040965.1 Candidatus Sulfotelmatobacter sp.
GCAGAGGGCAGTCTCCGGCGCTGCAGTTCAATATGAACGTCTTGGGCAGAGGTTTTGCGCTTTGGGCCAGGGAAAAAACGCTCAATGTGGCCAAAGCCAGCGTCCATCCTGAGGGTTTCATCGGGACAGTGTAGCAGTCGCTGCGGCGCGGCTATTTGCGCCTGCAAGTTTGAAAACCAGCGCCGTTCTTGCGCTACGGGAGTATAATATGAACTGTATGCGTCGCCTGATGGCCATCACGGCGTTCGCTCTCTTCTTAGTCGTCCCGGTGTGGGCTCAGCATGGTGCTGGAGGCCACGGCGGCGGCGGCGGTCATGCCGGTGGTTTCAGCGGCGGCGGCCATGCAGGATTCAGCGGCGGCCACTCCGGCGGCTTCAGCGGACATGCAGGAGCGAGTTCCGGTTTTGGTGCGCACGCGTTTTCGGGCGCACGCCCGGGTTCAGCCTATCGCGGCTCCAGTCGCGCGTTCACGCGCCCCGGAAGCGACCCTTACCTGCACAACGGAACCGGGCTCAACAACGAGATGCGGGCGAACGGCCTGCGGGCGAATAACCGGTTGGGCCTGCGCAACAACGGCGTCGGCGTGCAGATTCGCACCTTCGGCTTCAACAATTTCGGTTTTGGCAATCGCTGGTTTCACAATAACTGCCTCTGGTGGAGTTGCGGCGGCTGGGGATATCCGTGGTGGGGATGGGGATATTACGATCCGTGGTTCTGGGATTGGGACGACAGCTCTTACAACAACGACGACTATTATCAGAACCTGTCGGCTGCGCAGCAGATGAATGAGCAGAGTCTTTACGAACAGCAGATGCGCCAGCAGCAGGCCTACGACAACGATGGGCCGAGCGATCAGCCAGAGGGCTACAACGGTCCGTATGCGCGGCCCAACTACAGACCGCGTGCTTCAGCCCCCGCCACCGAGGAGGCTGAGAATGTGCCTGCGACCGTTCTGGTCTTTCGCGATCAGCACCGGCAGGAAGTTCACAATTACGCCATCGTCGGCCAGACGCTGTGGAACTTCTCTCCGCAGCGTACGGAGAAGATTCCGCTTAGTGATTTGGATCTGACCGCGACCACCAAGGCCAATCAGGATCGCGGGGTGATCTTCAACGTACCCGCGACGAATCGGACTCCGTCGGCTCCGCCCGCGAGTTTGCAGGGTCCGTCACCAGCGGATGCGGGACATCCCAGCTCATCCGTTTAGCGCACAATTCATCCCGTTCAGAGCCTGAAAAGCCGGGTTGGAAGCGGCTGCGTTTCTTTTGAGCGGGGGAGCTTGTACAGTGGAATCAAGCATTTAGCTCATTTCCGGTTCGCAGGTCCCAGGGCACCCGGGAATCACCGCGAGTACGGGCAGGCCGGGGAAGGTCTGCGCGCGAATGCTAAAATAGAAACCATCAACTATGCCTTTAAAAACACTGTTCTTAAACCCCCCTTCGTTTGAAAATTTTGACGGCGGAGCCGGCTCCCGCTGGCCCGCCACGCGCGAAATTGAGAGTTATTGGTATCCGGTGTGGCTGGCGTATCCGACTGGGATGCTGGAAGGAGCGCGGCTTCTGGATGCGCCTCCGCATCATGTTTCCGGCGAAGAGACGATTCAGATCGCCAAAGATTACGACTTCCTGGTTCTCTTCACCTCCACTCCGGGCTTCCCGGGCGATATCCGGCTGGCGCGCGCGATTAAAGACGCAAATCCAAAGATCAAGATTGCTTTTGTCGGCCCGCACGTGAGCGTGCTGCCGGAGAAGTCGCTGCGCGATTGTCCGGCGATCGATTTTATTTGCCGCAAGGAATTTGATTTCGCAGTTGTGGACTACGCGAAGGGCAAGCCGCTGGAGGAAATTCCCGGCGTGTCGTTTCTGCGCAATGGCCAGATCGTGCACAACCCGGATGCACCGCAGATTCAGGATCTGGACGCGCTGCCGCACGTCACCGAGGTGTACAGGCGCGATCTCGATGTGACGAAATACAATGTGCCGTTCCTGTTGTATCCGTTCGTTTCGCTTTACACCACGCGCGGTTGCCCGGCGCAGTGCACGTTCTGCCTGTGGCCGCAGACGCTCAGCGGACATCCGTGGCGCAAGCGCTCGACCGATGATGTGGCTCGCGAGATGGCGCGGGCCCAGGAACTGTTTCCGCATGTGAAGGAATTCTTCTTCGACGACGATACCTTCAACATTCAGAAGGCGCGCACGATCGAGCTGTGTTCGAAGCTGAAACCGCTGGGGCTGACGTGGTCGTGCACATCGCGCGTGACCACTGATTTCGAGACGCTGAAAGCGATGAAGGAAGCGGGATGCCGGCTCCTGATCGTTGGTTATGAATCAGGGGATCAGCAGATTCTGAAGAACATCAAGAAGGGCGCGACCGTTGAGCGCGCGCAGCAGTTCACGAAAGACTGCCACAGGCTGGGATTGGTAGTTCACGGCGACTTCATTCTGGGATTGCCCGGCGAAACCCACCAGACCATCAATAACACGATCAAGTTCGCCAAGGAGCTGGATGTCGAGACGATTCAGGTTTCGGTGGCGCATGCTTATCCTGGAACCGAGCTCTATGATTACGCGGTGAAAAACGGATTCATGGTGAGCGATAACAAGATGGTCGACGAAGGCGGACATCAGTTGGCGCACATTCAGTATCCGGGCTTGCCGGCCGACGACATTCTGGAGGCCGTGCATCGTTTTTACGATGAATACTATTTCCGTCCGAAGGCAGTGTTCCGCATCTTGAAGAAGGCCGCGTTCAATAGCACCGATCGCAAGCGACTGTACAAAGAGGCCAAGACGTTCCTGAAGCTGCGCGCCGCGCGCAACAAGATGGTGAAGAAGCATCACGAGGCGGCAGCCTCGCCGGAGCCGGCCAAGGCGTAGTGCTCGGATTGAAAACGAGGGCGAGGCGGCTGTCCTCAGCCGCCCCAAAATCGAAATAACGTCGCCGAAGTTAATTCAACATTTTCTTGATGAGAGTGTCCCGATCCGCAACCGACTCGGGCATCCGGAAATTTTCATTGCCCTGCATTTTTTCCAGGAAAAACAACGCGTAATCGCAGACGCGGAACTTGTAATGCTCGTACACCATGTGCTGTTGCCCTCCAAAAACCGGCGCGGGGCGCGTATCGGAGAGCATCCGTTTCAGCGCCGGATAAGCGCTCTTGCCGGTTTCGAGCATGGCTTTCGACGCATCCTCCAGGTAAATGCCTGGCATCCCCCAGGTATTAAAGGTCTTTGAATTCTGCAGCGCATCGGTAAGCACCGCGGCCCTCTCATCGGGCGAGATCGCCGTGTATTCCTTCTCATGTAATTTTCTGAGCAGCAGCAGCGGAAGCAGCGCGTTACCGTTTTTCGTCTGGTTGACCAGAGACACAAGAGAATCGGCCGGCACATCTGTTCTTCCCTTCAGTTCGCGATAGGCCGGCGAGTTGAATGGCTCTTTCTTGGCGGCGCTCTGTTCCGCCAGTTTGTTCAGCAGCGCAGGGATGTCCATGCTCTTGTAAGCCTGCGCCGTCTGGGCTGCTATCTTCTGGAATGACTCCAATTTATCCTTCGCAGTTTGCTGCGCCTGCGATAGGGCAGGGGACTTATCTCTGTCGCCGCATCCGGCGAGGCACAGGCATGTCAGCATCAAGGCCGATAGAGTTGTTCTTAGCTGGTTCACGGTTGTTACCTCTCTATACTGGTTCGCGCGCGTCTCGTCCGCGCGCGTTGTTTACAAATCAGAAAGGGTCGGGAATACCACCGCATGGGGAAGCGAAGTAAAATCGCCGGCATAAGAACTTCCGTTTTCCGGACCTGATGCTGGCGCCCACGCATTCCATCCGGCTAAGGCATTCTGAAATGTTGTGTCCAGATCCTTCCACGCCGGGCCGACAATGAATTGCGAGATAGTACCGGTATTGTTGCTGGTCCAACTCCAAAAGTAGTACCCAAGGATTTTGTTCTGGCATGCCTGGGAGTTAAAGCAAGTCGCGACATCTACCGAGTAGAAATAGGTGTTATCGGGCCAACCGCCAGGCAGGTCAAACAAGGTGTTGGCCGTCCCATTCGCGCCAGGCGTGTTCCAGCCGGAAAAGAAAGTCGTGCCATTGTTAATGAGCGAATAGTAGCCATAGCCCTCACCATCGACGCGATCGATCACCCATCCATAGGACGTCGCTCGATCTGCATAGGACGAGGTCGGATATAAGTAGGTCTCCGAGACGGAATCGTACACCGAGACCATCTGAATCATGACATCCTGAGTGCAGTCGCAGGATTTGCCACAGGTTGCTGGGGTGAAGGTGAACGCGGAAGTCACGTTAAACCCGTCGTAGGGAACGGTGACCGGGTTGCCACTAAAGGCCCAACTTCCGCACTCCAAGGTGGGAGTGCATGCAGCCAGGAAACCCAGCGCTGTGATCGACACTATCGCTGCCATTGGTAATAGTGGGAATTTGGTTTTCATGTGTTTCCTCTTCTCGTCTTGTTGAATGGTGTTATAAAGAGCAATTTCGTTTCATGCTTCCCGGGAGGAGTGGGCTGGCGCCATTTTTATTTGGCCTGAAAGACACTGAACTCATACGGTTTGGTAGCGGCCGAGGGAATGCGAAATACAAAACAGTTGCAGGAGTGTCCTGCGGGGAGCATACTTTCGCGCCAGGGGGGTGCTCTATGCACAGAGTGGCTTTGATGATTGCGGTTGTTCTGGTTACGGTCAGCGCCGGACATTCTACTCTGCCGTCGGCCGACTGGGCGATCAATGCTACGGCAATTGAGGCGTGCAGTTGTCCACATTTCTGCATGTGCTATTTCAACCCACATCCGGCAGCTCATCCCGAAAACGGAAAAACGGAACATTTCTGCAAGTTCAACAATGCCTACAAAGTGAACAAGGGACATTACGGGGCGGTCGATCTGACGGGAGCAAAGTTCTGGATCAATGGCGATCTGGGCGGGGACTTCTCGCAAGGGCAGATGGATTGGGCGCAGGTAACGTTCGATAAATCGACCAGCGCCGACCAGCGGCAGGCGCTGGGGGAAATCATCGGGCATGTGTTTCCGGTGAAATGGAAATCGCTGCAAATCGCCGAGGGAAATATCGATACCTGGACGTTCGACAAAGACTCGGCGCATGCGACGCTCAATGGGGGGAAGACGGCGGAGATCAAATTGAAGCGTTTTCAGGGAATGACCGATGATCCCGCGGTGCTGAAGAACGTGAAGTACTGGGGCACGCCGCGAAATGACGGGTTCATCATGATGCCCAATGAACTCGAGGCGTATAAGGAAGGGCCGAATACATATGAATTCAAGGGGACGAATGGATTCATGCTCACGTTCGACATGACTTCGAAGGATGTTCCTGCGGCGAAAGGATCATCGATGTACTGATTAAGAATGGGCGATTAACGAATTTCTGGTTTTGCAGCCGAGCGCCGGAGATTTCCGGCGCTTTTTGTTGTTGGGGAAAACAAAGGGTCCCTCGACTTGCCGTCGCTGACGTTCGGGCGGCGCTCGGAATGACAAAAAGTTGGATTTAGCGGAAAAGGCGCATGAAGCCGCTCGAGGGCAGGTGGGGAGAGAGAAAGTGCGCGTCGCTTTTTCCCGCGGCGCGGGCGAGGGCTTCGGCGGCGAGGTATCCGCTGCGGACGGCGCCTTCCATGGTGGCGGGCCAGCCGGTCGCGGTCCAGTCGCCAGCGAGAAAGACGCGCGGCCAGGGCGTGACGTTGCCGGGACGATGCGCGTCGATGCCGGGGCGGGGAGCAAATGTGGCGTTCACTTCTTTGATCACGGTGGATTTGACGAGCGTAGCGGTGCGGGCAGCAGGGAAGAACTCGCGGACTTCGGCGAGGGCGAGATCGACGATTTCGGCGCGGGATTTTTCGATCAACGTTTTAGAAGAGCTGACGACGAGTTCGATGTAGCTTGGGGATTCAAAGGCTGAGGCCCCATTCACGCTGGGCGTCTGATCGGCACGACTGAAGTCGTGCCCCTCCCGTTTGTACTGCGCCTCGCGCTCCTGCGCTCGCGCGGCTTCGTTTGTTGTGCGCATGGGCTGGAGGCGGGATTTGTGGAACATCCACTGGATCGTGCGATCGAGCAGGACGGCGTGATCGAGATCGCTGATCTGGCGATCGAACCAGAGATGAATGCCGGTGATGGGTGAGTTTTCGAAGTGGCTGATCTGATCGTGGAGGGGAGCGGTTTCGGGCGAGCCGGGCAGGACGCGGTCGAGGGCATCGAAGGGAAGGGCGAGGATGAGGAAGTCAAAATCCCCACTCAAGCCAAAGGCGGGCTTGAGTGGGGCACCCGGAGCGTCTTCACTCCCACCCTGTCGCAAAGAACGCGACAAGGGTGGGGCAACCGGGTCCGTGCCCTGCCGATTCTCTTGCTCGCGAAATTGGAGTTGAACTCGCGAGGAATCTGCGCTGAATCCCTGGACCGGGTTGCGGAGGTGGAGCGTTCCGCCGCGGGCGCGGATGTAGTCGCCGGCGGCGTTGTAGAGATCGGTGAGCGGGACGGTGGGAACGCCCATATGGCGGGCTTGTGGGGATTTCATCGATTCACGGACGACTTGCGCGGCGGCGGCGATGGAGATACGGTCGAGATCTTCGCTGAGCGCGCTGACCAGAATGGAATGCCAGAAGCGGTTGATGGCATTGGGAGTCTGGGCGTGAGCATGGAGCCAGTCGAGAAAAGATTTTCCGGTGTCGTGTTGTTTGGTAAGCGTGAGGGGGACGAGTGCGCGCGAGATGGCTAACTTGTCGGCGGTGGCAAGGAAAGGAAAATTGAAAAACGATGGAGCGGTGTGCAGGGGTGCGGGGAGCGGAGAAGACTTGAGAATGGAGACGCGGCCTCCGGGTTCGATGAAGTGCATCTGGTCGTACCAGCGGATCTGATCGGCCACGCCAATGCGCTGGTAGAACTCGACCAGATTGGTGCAGACGCGAAAAAGAACGTGCTGGCAGTTGTCGACGATTTCGCCGGTGCCGGGATGCTCGTAAGAGGAAGCGCGTCCGCCGAGGAAGGGACGCTTCTCGAAGAGCGTGATTTTGAAACCGGAGTCGGCGAGAGCGCAGGCGGCGGCGAGTCCGGCGAGTCCGCCTCCGGCGATGGCGACAGTGGGTGGGGATTGGGTCATTGAGTCATTGAATCATTTAGTCATTGAGAATGCCGATTCGGACCGCATCGGGCGATGTCCAAGGGAGTTCTCTATGGGACTCCCGGTTGGGCCGGTTCCACCGCCGGCGAACAAGGGGGTCCTTCGACTGCGGTCGATCTCCGCGCTGTTGCGCGGAGATCGATCCTCGCTCAGGATGACAAGAATTTGTCCGGATCGGTGCGTGCAAGATTTATGTTATCCGTCTCACGAAGCCTTTGGCGAGGATGCGGAGTTTTTCCGAAGTGCTGAGGGCAATCCTGGCGGTGAAGACTTCGTATTGTTTCTCGGCAATTCTCTCGAGCAGGCGGCGGTAAATGGTGATGAGGACCCAGAGCGCGGGCTGACTATCTTCAGAGACGTAGGGAATGAGGGCGTCGCCGGAGGCGTAAAACTGGCGGGCGCGATCGGCCTCGAGAGCGAGCACGGGCTTGAGGCGAGCAGGATCAGGAGTGGAGAGCAGATCGGACGCGGTCAGGTTGAATTTCGCGAGATCTTCTTCGGGAAGATAGATGCGTCCCATGCTCGCGTCTTCTTTTACGTCGCGAATGATATTGGTGAGCTGGAAGGCCAGGCCGCATTGTTCGGCGAGAGGCTCGGCGTCGGGATCGCGATATCCGAAGATGTGGATGCAGACGAGGCCCACAACGGAGGCGACGCGATAGCAATAGAGGCGGAGATCCTCGAAGCTCGCGTAGCGGATGGTGAGCGCGGGATGCGAGGCAGAATCGCCACTCAAGCCAAAAGCGGGCTTGAATGGGGCACCCTCTGGTTCTTCGTCGGCATGAGCCTCGATGTCCATGGCGGTGCCGTGGGCGAGTTCGTCGAGCAAGCCAGCGGGAATGGAGAAGCGGCGCTGAGAGTCGGTGAGCGCGAGAAGAACGGGATCGTCGGTGGGCTGGCCTTGTTGGGCGCGATGAAGGGAATCGAGCCATGCGTCGAGCTTCTGGCGACGCTCGGTGAGGCCAAGAGTGGCGTCATCGGCGATGTCGTCGCAGCGGCGCATGAAGGCATAGACGGCGCACAGCGCTTCGCGCTTGCGGCGCGGGAGAACGAGGAAGGCGTAGTAAAAATTTTTGGCTGCGGTGCGCGTGATGCCGCGGCAGACGGAGTACGCCATGACGAGCTGAGAATGAGCTGGCGTC
>JASHOT010000258.1 GCA_030040965.1 Candidatus Sulfotelmatobacter sp.
ATCACCACTTCCTCGACTTGCTGCTCGATCAGCCATTCCGCCAGCTTGTGCAACTGCTCCGGGTTGCTTGCGTACCAGCGCTGCTCGAATTGGTATTCCTCGTCGACTTCCACGTCTGCCACAACTACGGCTAGCCTCTTCTTATGTACATCGATTCCCGCTATCCTATACGGCATACGCTTCCTCCTGGCGGGGGCGGAGAGCGTGCCAGGGATTACATTAAGCAGGGTCTCGGGCTATCGCCGCTCCCACAGTGGGGAGAGACAACGCACCATTTATTCGCTCTATCACGCACGCTCCGGATCAGACACGTAGACGGCCTCGGCTTTTCCATGTTGATATCAACCTCGCCGCTCCCAGCCATCCTGGATTATGCCCGGCTCTCACCCATTTTCATAGGGTTTCGCGGGCCAACGGCCCCCGCTGACACGTAGTTTTGTCGTAGATAACGTTGTGCCCGAAATCAGCGGTCGGAAGAAACGAGATTCGCCTGAGTCTCGCGTCCGAGGGGGCTTCTACTCGCCGAACTTCTCCAGAATATGCTGCGCAGTTGTGCGCACTCCGCTACGGGCTAAAAGCCCTAACGCACTGCCGCCGGCCTGCGGAGTCTCCCCGAACTGTGGGAGTGGCTATCGTGCTGCATCATCTCAGGAGCAAGCTATGGTCTTACAAAGCAAAAGTGAGCTGTAGATCAGGCAGTGGCAACTGACCGCGCGGGAAACACGAATCAAAATCAAGTGCAGGTGACGCTGCAGCAGGTGGCGGGCCAGACCTTGTCGATTGTTTCCGGCAACGATCAGAGTGGTCCGATCAGAACCTTGCTGCCTCAGCCGCTTGTGGTTATGACGACCAATGCACTGGGACAACCGATGGCAAATGTCTCTTTGAATTTTTCCGTACTCAAGAGCGACGGCTTCATGATCTCGGGCCAGCAGCAGGGACGGCAGTTGACGATTCAGACCGGAGCCAATGGCCAAGCCAGCGTGCAATTCCAACTCGGCAGCCGCAATGGAGCGGGAATCAACCAGGTATCGGTGAGCGCACCTGGATTTGTGGGCCAAGCAGTTTTTTCGGAAGACAGCACGGTCGGAGCGGCCGCTGTGATTCACACCGTCTCCGGAGAGTGGCAGATGGGCGCGGTGGGCGTTGCCTTGGCCGAACCGCTGGTGGCTATTGTGTTCGATGCCGGGGGAAATCCGGCAGCAAATGTGCCGGTTACATTCACGGTTCAATCAGGTCAGACCCGGCGCAAGCCGCGGTGATCGAGAAAGACATTGTGGAAGCGAAGTCGCTCGCCATAAGCGCTACGCCTACGTTTGTCATTAACGGCCACACTCTAGTAGGCAGGCAGAGTTACAACAGGTTGAAGCAGGTCGTCGATGCGGAACTTAATGGAGAGAATTGGTCGAGTCCGGCGCCGATAGCCGTCGACATCGGCGGCGCGCCGTTTAAGGGTCCGGAGTCAGCTCCAGTCACAGTGGTTGAGTTTTCTGACTTCCAATGCGCGTTCTGCGCAAAGTCGACGTTTCCATTGCAGCGGCTGCTTGCCGCGAATCCCGGCAAGGTGCGATTCGTCTTCAAGAATTTTCCTTTGGATATTCACCCCGATTCGCGCCTCGCTCATATGGCAGCGCTGGCCGCCGGAGAGCAAGGAAAATTCTGGGGGATGCACGATTTGATCTTTTCGCATCAGCGCACGATCAAGCGCAGCGATCTCTTGAGTTTCGCCAACCAGCTCAAGCTTGACCCGGTGCGCTTTCAGAAGGACATTGATAGCCCGCAACTCAAGGCCCTGATCGAAGCTGATAAAGCCGAGGGTGAGCGTGTCGGGGTAGTAGCTACGCCTACCTTCTTGGTAAATGGGGAAGTGGCCTCGGGATTTTCCGGCGAGCAACTACAAACCAAGATCGACAGTCAGACGCCGCACCCCATCAAAATTCGCTGGTTCGTGGATCTAACCAGTCCACTGACAGCCAGATCGGCAGTGGCGGTGCAACAATTTCTCGCGTCACATACGGGCAGCGTGCAGCTTGAGTTCAAAAACTTCCCTTTGTAGAATCACAGCTCCGCGATGCTGGTTCACGAGTTTGCTCTGGCCGCCGCCGCGCAGGGTAAGTTTTGGCCAGTGGAGTCCTTGCTGCTTGCCGATGCCAAGCCCAAGGACCGCGAAGAATTGAAAGACATAGCCGCGCAAGTTGGGCTCGACCAGGACAAGCTGTGGGCAGAACTCGATGCCCACAATTATGCACCGATTATTGTGCGCGATCTCAGCGAAGCCAAGCGCCTAGGCATTACGGGAACGCCTACGTTTGTGGTCGGGACGCAAAAGCTCGATGGCGTGAATGGTTTAGCCGCACTTCAGTAGACTCGCACGCCGGCAGCTCGAACTGCCAGTTGATAACTGCCGTGCTTTGCCCTCGAGTCACGCCTCCGGAATCAGACTTTGTGGGGCATTTCCTCGTACCAATCGTCGGGTGGAAAGGACAACCCCCAAATATTTTCCGGTTGGTCGAGGGCGATTCCACAAACCAAAGTTTGCTCAGGATCGACATAGACAACCTGCGCCTTCGCCCGCTTATCTGTGATGACGACGTGAATCTCTATTTTCAGTCCCAGGTGGAGTGGGTCCGAGCACAGGATCCGCGCTCCATGACGGTTAACGACAACCGTTTCACCATGACAGATCAGCGGCTCATTGAGACCCTGGGCCGAGATCACAACTTTTAAAGGGACACGAGTACTTCTGCGCAATTCACCAGCCCGTGCCTGCGACATATCGATTCCCGTCATGTGCTAAACATAGTGCTACTTGCATCTCGCAAACTAGTCAAGTCCGATCGAGGAGTGCACGTCGATTTTTTCGCCAAAGGGTAATAGTGCCGATCTCGGCGAGCGATCTCGGTTGGTTGCGCGTAACGACTCACGGAAACCGGTTTAGAATTGTTTTCCAATAACATGGCATTTCGTTTTGAGTTCGACCCAGTCAATAGAATTCTGCTCGCCCGGTTCGAGGGGCAACTTACCAATGAATCCGCCGCAGAATACCATGACGCGCTGGGCAAGAACTGGAGGGCCACCAACCCCCATGCTGGTATTTGGGACCTTTCGGGCGTCTCTGACTTTGCTGTAGCCTCTGATTTCTTGCGCAATCTTGGAAGGCGCAAGCCAGTCACGCCAGGACTGACCAATCATCCTCGTGTGATCGTTGTCCCGGAAACAGTCGGATATGGCTTGATGCGCATGTTCCAGATCGCGGGGGAATCTGCAAGACCTCTTTTGCATGTCGTGCATACCGTTGACGAAGCCCTCCGCATACTCGGCGCTCAATCCCCGCGCTTCGAGGCTTTGGAGTGATCGTTGCTAGTGCCGGCGGCGATATAGGCCATGTTCCATCCTTCGGGCGGCATATAGATGTGCGGCGTTGGCCGACCATAGGCCCGCGACCTCAGCCAACAAGTTGTAGGCCTTGCCCGAAAAGACCTCATGCGCTCCCATATTTCCTAGTATCTCGGCTTCGCAGGCAGTTTGCGCGTGGATATTGAAGGACGGGGGAACACTGGCAGCGCTTGCATTCGCTTGCGAGGCGAAGTAGTCCCGAGCAGGATGATCCCTGCAAGAATTCTTCTGGCCGCTCTCGGCCCAACGGACACGGGTGACTTCAGTAAACGCAAAACTGCAGCGGGGAACGATCTGCGTTGGCGAATCCCATCGGGACGACATGTACATCTTTGATTCCAAGCTTCGACGCCATGACCAGAACTCTCGCTGATTCACGCTTGACTGCTTTGACAGATGGCGTACCAATCCCTTCGGGATTCTGATGCCCAGATCGAGAATTTCAATCGGGCAAACACTGTAAATCTCCCGCGCCAAACACATTTGTCTGCGGTCCTGCGGCTGGCGCAGATTGGCTCGATCATGGGTTCGGGCGGATTGATCGTGATGGATGAGACTTCGTGCATGGTCGACGTGGCGCGCTTCTTCATGGAGTTCTGCATGGACGAGTCCTGCGGCAAATGCATTCCATGCCGCGCCGGCACGGTGCAGATGCACGACATCCTGCGGCGGATTACGACCGGCGAGGCAAACGAGGACGACCTGGAGATGCTGAAGACGCTTTCGGATTTACTTCGCGAGACCAGTCTTTGCGGTTTGGGACAAACCGCGCCCAATCCCGTGATCAGCACGCTGAAATATTTTCCGCAGGAGTACGAGGCGCACATTCACGAAAAGCGCTGTCCAGCCGGGCACTGCCACATGACCGCTGCCGGGCAGGAGGTTGCCTCATGAACGTCAACACGCTGCAGATCGACCGCAAGATGGTGACCGGCCGCGAGGGCGACGCCATTTTCGCTGTCGCCTGGGAGCACGGAATTCACATTCCGCGCTTGTGCCACATCGGCGGCCTGAGCGATGTCGGCGCCTGCCGACTGTGCATGGTGGAGATCGAAGGACAGAAGCGCTTGCAAGCCTCCTGCCTCACGCCGATTCAGGAAGGGATGGTGGTGCGGACCGATACTCCGCGATTGCGGCAGCATCGCAAGCTGATCGTCGAGCTGCTGCTGGCCGAACGCAATCACATTTGCTCGGTATGCGTCGCCGATGGCGCGTGCGAACTGCAAAGTCTCGCGGCCGCATTGGGCATCGATCATGTCCGTTTTCGCTATCGCTTCCCGACCCTGCCGGTCGATACCAGCCACGAAAGATTTGGCCTCGATCACAACCGCTGCATTCTGTGCACGCGCTGTGTGCGAGTCTGCGACGAAATCGAAGGGGCTCACACCTGGGATGTCTGCGGCCGTGGCGCAAATTCGCTCATCATTTCCGACCTCGGCGAGCCCTGGGGCGAGTCCGAATCATGCACCAGTTGCGGAAAGTGCGTGCAGGTTTGTCCCACGGGAGCTCTTTTCGACAAGGGCAAAACGATCGCCGAGATGCGCCGGGACCGCGGCTTTCTCAAATACATTGTGACCGCCCGGAAAGAAAAGCAGTGGATCGGATGATCAGCTCAGGTTATGACGTGTTTCGATTGCTGCCGAGAAGTCGGAGCGATAAATCGCTGAAGACACCGAAATGAACGACGCAAACCACAAGCCGCGCCTGGCCACGCTCTGGCTGGGAGGATGTTCGGGCTGCCACATGTCGTTTTTCGATCTGGACGAGCGTCTGATCGATCTCGCCCGGCGGGTGGAGTTTTGCGCCTGCCCGCTGATGGACTACAAGGATTTTCCCGATGCCGATATCACGCTGGTGGAAGGCGCGGTGGCTAACGAAGAGCATCTTGCATATATCAAGAAAGTGCGAAAGCACACGAAAGTTCTGGTGTCGTTGGGCGATTGCGCTGTCACCGGAAATGTAACCGCTCTGCGTAATCTGTTTCCGGTGGAAGACGTGCTCAATCGCGCCTATCGCGAAACTTCCACCGTCGTGACCGGCATTCCCTCCGGCAATGCCATCATTCCGCGGTTGCTGCCGCGGGTGCGCCCGGTGCATGAGGTGGTGAAGGTCGATTACTTCATCCCGGCGTGTCCTCCTTCGGCAGACGCGATTCACGCCTTCCTGACCGCGCTGCTCGACGGCCGCACACCGTCGGGGAGCGGGAGATTCGGATAAATGGCCGAGCGCATCCAGATCCATCCCGTGACCCGCGTCGAGGGGCACGCCAAGATTTCGATCTATGTCGACGACGCCGGCGAGGTCACCTCGGCGCAGTTTCACGTCACCGAATTCCGCGGATTCGAAAAGCTCTGCGAAGGCCGTCCTTTTCACGAGATGCCCGGCCTGATGTCGCGCATCTGTGGTATCTGCCCCATCAGCCACATTCTGGCCAGTTCCAAAGCCGGCGACATGCTGCTTGGAGTCGAAATTCCGCGCGCGGCCGCGAAGCAGCGCCGTCTGGTCAATCACGCGCAAATTCTTCAGTCGCATGCCTTGAGTTTTTTCCACCTCTCGGCACCCGACCTGTTCTTGGGCATGGATGCGCCGCCGTCGAAACGCAACATCTTCGGCATGCTCGAAGGGGATGCCGATTTTGTGCGCCGCGGCATTCGTCTGCGACAGTTCGGGCAGCGCATTATCGAACTGGTGGGCGGGAAAAAGATTCACCCGGCGTGGGGCGCGCCCGGCGGAGTGCTGCAGGCCATCGGCGCCGCCGAACGAGACGAAATTCGCAGCTCGATTCCCGAGGCGATCGAGTCGCTGCATGAAGCGTTGGGCCGGTTGAAGCGCGTGCTCGACTCCTTTGCCGTGGAAATTGAACATCTGGGCAATTTCCCGACCCTGTTCCTCGGCACGGTAAGTCCGGAAGGCGAGCTCGAATATTACGACGGGCTGATTCGCATCGGCGACGCGGAAGGAAACATCGTTGCCGACGGCCTTGATCCTCTCCGCTACGCTTCCTATCTGGGGGAAGCCAGCGAAGAGTGGTCGTTCATGAAGCTGCCGCATTACAAGCCGCTGGGCTATCCGGGAGGGTTGTACCGGGTGGGTCCGCTGGCCCGGCTCAACATCGCGAAGTCAGCGGGCACGCCTCTCGCCAACCGCGAGATGACCGAGTTCAAGCAACGCGGCAAAGGCGCCGTCTGCCAGTCGTTTCATTACCATCTGGCGCGGCTCATCGAGATGTTGCACGCCGTGGAATCGATTGAGCAGCTGGCTGACGATCCCGATCTGATGCGGGAGCACGTTCGCGCCCAGGCCGGACAGAATCGGCATCATGGTGTGGGCTCGTGCGAGGCGCCGCGCGGCACGCTGTTTCACGATTATGAAGTCGACGACCACGGCCTGATCCGCCGCGCCAACCTGTTGATTGCTACCTCGCAGAATAATCTGGCGATGAACCAGACAGTCGAGCAGGCTGCCCGCTATTTTGTCTCGTCGCGGGCGATTCAGGAGGGCATGCTGAATCGAGTGGAAGCGGGGATTCGCTGCTTCGATCCCTGTCTGTCGTGTTCCACGCACGCCTTCGGGCAAGCGTCTTTCATCATTGAGATCCGCAATGCGGCCGGCGATCTCCTCCAGCAAATCACCCGATAGACATCTCTCGATCCCAGCCGCATTACCTTGTATTTTCCTGGTGAAATCAAGCGCGATATGTTCAATCAATCAAAACTCTGTTCTACGCGCAAAGCGCTCGCCGCTTAACGATGACGCCGCACCGATCCAGGATTCTGCGAGTGCCTTCAAATTTTTCTTGTAAGTGCGCGAGACAATAAATTCTTTCCCACTTTTCAACCGCAATCCATAGTCGCCGGTCAGAAAGGGTCGAATCTCTTCCACGAAACGGCGGTTGACCAGAATGGAACGATGGATCCGCACAAATCCATACGCAACCATTTTTTCTGCCATCACCGAGATGGACTCGCGCAGCAGATGAGATTCATTTTCACGTTGCAGCACGACATAGTTCCCTTGTGCGCTGATAGAAACGACCTCCTCTGGATTGAGGAATACGATTGTCCTCCCGGTCTTGATCCCGATTCTCGATTTGTTTCGCTTGGTCATTTCGTCAAGAGTCATGCGAATGGTGCCTAATTGGCGGGCGCCTGCGTTCCGTCCGACCACTTCAAAATTGAAATCGAGAACTCAGTGATCGGCTGCGGGGAATACTGATGCACATCCACGGGAGAATCAGAGGCATCGGCGCCCCAATTCATATGCTCACCCTGAGGAAACCAAAACATGAGATGGGAGTCGCCGGCGTTGCCGATTTTGTCGCCAAAATACTGTTGCTTCGACATCATGTAGCACATGGACCCTTGTTCCGGCGGCGGCAGCTCTTTGTGGTCGTATGCAGCCTTGATGGCGTCAGATATTTGGTCCCTGGAGAGTCCTCCCAGCGCAAGCGCTGTTGTCTTGAAAGTGAGAGGCACATTGAACCGCGCCCCGGGCGGATTCATACAAAGCGGCAATCGCACCCTGGGGTTCCAGAATTCCGGGTTATCGAACGGAAACATCCACGAGCGCTCTACCACGCACACGAAACCGTTCTTGCCCTCGACCGCGGTTTCGTAGCCGTGAGGCGCAAGAACCAGGATCGTTGCGTCATGAGAAATGGAATCCGGCGCGGCGCTTCGCGCCAGGACAATCTCTGCGTTGCGATCCATCAGGTATTGATCCAGCGGTGCCATGCTTAAATACGCGGCTTTGCTGTCTTGCGTCGTTACCGGCCTCGAAGATGCCAGGCCGACAATCAAAGTGGTGGTTAGAAAAGCAATCGTCGTGAACCTGTTGCTGTTCATCTTGTCCTCGCTGGGCCAATAGTGTGCGCCTGCACTCGTCACTCAACCGGCGCTGGAGAACCATCGGACCATTGCCCACGGTAGTGATGAAGACGGCGAATGGTTCGGGACCTCCCCCGGACAGAAGATGAAGCGGAGAGTTCGGAACATCCGCGCCCCAACTGGCGGCACCAATCACCGGCGTGTAGAACATCAAGTGGGCCAGGTGGTGGGCACCGTCTGCGGTGATGGGATTATCGGTGAGGTAGGCCTGTTTCGACAGCATATAGCTCATCGCAGCAGGCTCCAGCGCAGGTAGTTCCTTCTTTTCGTAAGCAGCCTTGATGCGATCGGCGATCTCCGCCTTGGCGAGCCCGAACAACACTAATTCGGTCCGCAGGATTGAAGCCGGCAGAACGGAGCGCGCTGCCGCCGGGTTATAGCAGACGGCGCCACGAATCCTGGGACTCCAAAACTCCGGGCCGTCGAAGCTGCTCGCCCAGCCCCGATCAACTGCGCAGACAAATCCGTTCTTGCCCTGGACCGCGGTTTCGTAGCCGTGCCGGCCCAGGACCAGGATGGTGGCGTCGCGCGCGATGGAATCGGGAGCGGCGCTGCGCGCCAGCGCGATCTCGGCATCGCGATCCATCAGGTATTGGTCCAGCGGCGCCATGTTCGGATACGGATTCTTGTTGTCCTGTCCGTGCATACGCTGCGGCATTGCGATGGAAAAAACTACAGCCAAAATCAGAGGAGCCACTGCCACAATTTGATTTTGCTTCATCGTGTCCTCTTTCTCTAATCGGCGCTGCGGATCCACCCGATAGGTCGCTGCTCCTCACCCCAGAAACTCCAGCAGCGCGCGGTTGAATTCCTCGGGTTTCTCGATCTGCGGCACGTGTCCGCACTGCTCGAAGACAACGACTTTGGCTCCGGGAATGCCGCTGCCAAATTTCTTGGCGCGGTCGACTGAGATTAGTTCGTCATTGCGTCCCCACACCACGAGCGTGGGCGCATGAATCGACTTGAGCTTATCGTCCTCAAACTGGGGCACGGCGGCGAAGCCTGCCAAGGCGCGCTCAACCGTGTAGCCGTCATTGTTGCGCATGCGGTTGGCGAACAGATGCATCGCGTCCTCATCGCTCACGATCGTCTTGTCGTAAAAGATCGATTGGAGCAGAGTGCGCCATCCCGCGATGGTCGAAGGATTCAAGTCGATGCGGATATCGGCGGGAAAGCCTTGTATATTGCCTGCGAGGCCTGCCGCATCCACCAGCACCAGTTTGTCCACCATCTCCGGATGCTGCACCGCAAACTCGGTTGCGATCCATCCACCTAACGAGTTGCCGACCAAGGTGGCTTTGGGTATGTTCTGCGATTGCATGAAGCCTTGCAGAAAATCGGACCAGGTGGCGATTTTGTAGTCGATCATGGGCTTGTCAGAATGGCCGCAGCCAAGCTGGTCGAGCGCGTAGACGTGATATTTCGAGACCAGCGCGGCGAAATTCGCCAGCCAAGCTTCTTTGCTGCCGCCGAGCCCATGCAAAAGAATCACGGCAGGCCCCTGGCCGGCCTCGATGTAGTGAATGTTCTGGCCGTACACGGCGGCGGTTTTCTCCGGCGGCGGGCTGCCATCCCTCCCGAAGGCAGCCACGCTGAAAGCGACGATCAATATTGCGATGTGAAAAGTGCGGAGGGAGCGATTTGCAGTTCTCGTACGATGCATGTTCGTTTTTCTCCTTCGCAGTAGCGGGCAATTCAGAAGCAAGTATCCGCGTGGGTTTTGAAATCGCAGACATGATCGTGACTCAGCGCGCGCAAGACCGGATGATCGGACGTCAGTGAGCGTGATCGCCCGAGTCCGCCGACGTTCCGTCCGACCACTCGGAAACCGGAACGATGAACTCGGTCACTGGCTCCGGATCGCCATTAAAGTGTGGACTCAGCAGAACCGGGAGGTCAGAACTGAGCGCGCCGGCACCCCAAGTCTTAGCGTCTTTCACGGGAACGTAAAACATGAGATGGGGAGCGCAGTTCCCGCATTTGCTGTTCAGGAGCCCTTGTTTCGACAGCATATAGGCCATCGCGCTAGGCTCGAGGGCCGGCAGTTCCCCTTTTTCAACCGCGGCCTTCATACCCTCCTTCATTTCAGCTTTCGATTTTCCAGCCAAGGCCAATTTTGTCCGAATCAAAAGGATCGGCATCAGCGTCTTGGCAGCCTGCGGGTTGTAGCAAACCGGACCGCGCCTCGCAGGGTTCCAAAATTCTGGACTGTTATCGAATTGGTCCATCCACGAGCGGTCTACGTTGCAGACAAAGCCGTTCGTGCCTTTGACTGCCGTTTCATAACCGTTGTTTCCGAGGATCATGATTGTGGCGTCCTGGGCAACGGATGGGGGAGCCGCGCTGCGGGCCAGCGCAACCTCCGCATCGCGGTTCATCAGATATTGATCGATTGGGGCCATGGCGGACGGAAAATTGTCTTGCGCCAGAGACGATGCCGCAAGAACGAGGGTGAGAGCGAATATAAGAGAAATTACTGCTGCGCATCTGGCTGGCATGTATCCTCCGAACCTGACATAGATCCTGGCATTTGCTGTCGTACGCGCTGGGTGAAGGCCAACTGGACAAGACAGCGTCACTTCTTGCTAACTGCCGACGGGAAGCTGGATTGCTCACCAAAATAGCACTCGATGGCCTCTACCTTTTCGTCTTTGAGTCGGAGATACTCCACGTTGCGAAAGGTTTTTCCATTCCTGGTATGGCCAAGGTACTTCACAAACGCATCGTTGCCGCTGGTGATCACCCGCTCGGGTTCGAGCCGCGCGATGAAATCATTCTGTGATTCCCAGCATCTTGTTTTGAACTCGCTCTTACTGATGTGGTCATCGTTGTTCGCGCTGGTAAACGTGAAGTTGTCGGCCAGCAGGTTGTCGAACGGCGACCAGTCCTTGTTGCCCCACGCAGCATAGTACTTCCGGATGATCTCCTCGTTGGTCATACTCGCATCTCTCCAGGCGCGTGCGCTCGTCATTCCGGTCAAGCCCACCGTTCCAGCCAGCATGCAGGCTCCTTCGAGCAACTTCCGGCGCGACACTCCGATCCTTGTCATGTGCGTTCTCCTATGTGCCGCTTCTAATAAGGTGACGTATCAGCAGAATGGATTTCGACACGGCCCAGAAAAAAATCAGCCTCGTTTTTCGAGCAGGAAGCGCCGGATCGCCGGATCCTCGGTCAATCCGATCGCCCAGTCGAATGCCTTCCTGGCTTCATCTGCTTTCCCGAGTCGCTGCAAGAGATGGGCGCGAACTGCCCAATACGGTTGATAACTGCGCACTGTCTCAGTAGGAATTGTATCGAGTGCAGCCAAGCCAGCTTGCGCCCCATTTACTTCGGCGAGGGCGGCGGCATATCCCGTGCGGGTGCCGACGGTTGGGCACATGCGCAGAAGTTGCTCATAGAAGACAACAATCGCCAGCCACTCTGTACGGCCGCTGCGCGCCCGTTCAGCGTGAACGGACTGGATTGCCGCTTCCAGTTGAAAGCGGCCTGCCTGTCGCTGGCGTGATGCCTCGGCAAGGTACCGCTCTGCCTCCTTTATTAATGGAAGCGACCACAGCTGCGGGTCCTGCTCGGAAAGAGGAATGTACCGGCCATCGGTCCCACGCCTTGCGGCGCGTCGTGCTTCGCAGTGCAGCATGAGAGACAGAAGCCCCCGAGCTTCGTTTTGTTCAGGCATGAGCTTGAGTAAGACGCGCGCGAGCCAGATCGCTTCCTCTGCCAGATCGCGCCCATGCTGGTCGATGCCGGCGATCTCATCCCAGCCAATTCCAAATGCGGCATAAATCGCTTCCAGCACCGCATCCAGTCGCGGCGGCAACTCCCGCTGCTGAGGAACCTCGAATCGAATTCCACCGTCTTTGATCTTCGCCTTGGCACGCACGAGCCGTTGACTCATCGCTGCCGGCGAAGTCAGGAAGGCCTGAGCGATGCGGGCTGCATCCAGTCCGAGAACGGTCTGGAGCATCAACGGCGTATGTACGGAGGAATCAATAGCGGGGTGAGCGCAGACGAAGAGCAGCTTCAGCCGCTCATCGGGAAACTCCGTTGCCGTTTGTCCCTGGCTGGCATGCTCCCGGAGAAGCCGCATGGTCTGTTCGCTGGCCGACACCACTTGCTGATGTCGCACATGATCAACGATGCGATTGCGCGCGCTTGTAAGTAGCCAGGCTTCTGGTCCTTGCGGCACACCATTGCGGGGCCACGTGGTAAGAGCTGCCAGCAAGGCGTCGCCGAGCGCATCCTCGGCGCTGGCCAAGTCACTGGTGTGAGAAGAAAGGAAGGCGACGAGCCGTCCGTATGATTCGCGCGCGACTCGTTCGACGGTTCGTTCGACGTCTTCCTGAACTGAGCTCATCCCGCGATTCGCCGGTGGGTTTCATGCGCGATGAGACGAACTTCCAGAGCCCCGACTGCGGCGGCCGGACAGCGAGCCGCCCATTCCAACGCAGCGTCCAGCGATGGTACGTCGACTATCATGAAGCCGGCCAACTGCTCCTTGGTATCTGCGTAGGGACCGTCCTGCACCAAGCGTTTTCCGTCCTTGATTCTCACCGTGGTCCCGGTATCTGGAACATCGAGCGGATTGCCTCCCACGTATATCCCGGCATCGACGACCGTTCGGTAGTACGCGCGCCACGCGCCAAGATACGGATCGGACTCCCCATTCTTTCGACTGTCGAACGCTTCTGGCGATTCGTAGATGAGCATAGCGAATTGCATGTCTTTTCCTCCGGTGTGGCAACTCTCCCCAAGATTGTGACGATTGAACAATAACGATTTCGACAATACTTGTATGAAATATGAAAAAAGATAAATTCTGTCAAACAGCGAGAGCGAGTTACTGGGCTCGGCTGGCCGAGTTTGGCATTTTACCAGCCTACAAAACATCCCAACATTCGGAATCGCCTACGTAGCATTGTGGATTGACAATGCGTCACTTCCAGTTAACAAGACTGAATGTGATGCCGCGAAGTTTTCACGTCGAATTCAATTCTACCCACTCGCGCTGAATTCAGTTTGCTGTAGAAGAGGGCGGTCCCTCGCAGTTTAGTGCCACGAAACACGCTTCCCGTCTTTGTGCGCTTGTTTTCCACGATTGTGATCTCACAACCGATTTCACAGAGCCTGTGACTTTGTGCACTGTCAGTTACCCGTCTGGCCCGCTGCATGCCTCGTCGAATCGCGGGCGCGTCATGGCTTAACTCGGCCGTGTGGCTCGCGCCCGTGAATTTCCAACTGCGGAGGAACCTGCAATGCGATTTCGTATTTTGGCCAGACTGCTCGCTCTTGTGGCCGTCGCGACATTTTCTCTTTCTTACGCGCCAGCTCAGAGCACTACCAACGGCGCGATCAGCGGAACCGTTTCCGATCCCACGGGTGCGATTCTGCCCGACATCACGGTCAATCTGAAGAGCGTGGAAAAAGGATTCACTCAGACGACCACCACGAATGCGCAGGGCTCCTATCAGTTCCCGTTGCTGGAACCGGGAACCTACACACTCACCATCAGCGCGCCCAGCTTCAAGACCTCCATCTTGACAGCCACGGTCAGCATCGGACAAAACGCGACCGTCAATGCCAAGCTGGAGCTCGGCGCAACCGGAACTACGGTGGAAGTCAGCAGCGAAGCGCCGCTGTTGCAGACCGAATCGGCGGAGATCTCAACCACGTTTAATGCCCGCGAAATCGCGGAAGTTCCCAACCCCGGCAACGATCTGAGCTTCATTGCGCAGACCGCCCCCGGCTCGGTCATGAACACGGGCATGGGCCTCGGCAACTTCTCGAGTTTCGGTATTTCGGCTACTTCGAATCTTTTTACGCTCAACGGCATGTACGATAACGATCCGTTCCTGAACCTGAACAATTCAGGCGCGACGAATCTGACGTTGGGCAACAACGAGGTGCAGGAGGCTACTGTCGTCACCAACGGCTACTCGGGCCAGTACGGAGGATTTGCCGGCGCCAACGTCAACTACATCACCAAGTCCGGCTCCAATAACTGGCATGGCAACGCCCTGTACTGGTGGAATGGCCGGGCGATGAATGCCAACGACTTCTTCAACGTCGGCAACGACACGCCGCGGCCCTTCGACAACGCCAACCAGTACGCCGCTTCCTTCGGCGGACCGATCAAGAAGGACAAGGCGTTCTTCTTCTTCAATTACGAAGGCTTGCGCGTGATTCTCCCCATCGGTGGGCAGGTCATTACGCCGGCGGCTAATTTCGAGAGCGCCATCCTCGACAATCTGAACGCCAGTGGCCTCAGCCAGTCGGTTCCGTTCTACAACCAGATGTTCCAGATCTACAACAACGCGGCGTCGGCGGTGGCTTCGCGCGTCGTGCAGGGCGTCCCGACCAACCTGAACGACACCAGCGGCTGCGCCGGAAATACGTTCACCGATACAACCGGTCCGCTGCTGACGGTCGGCTCGCCACAAGCCAGCTTCGGCTCCGGCCTGAGCCCGTGTACTCAGTCCTGGCGAGGAACCGCAACCACCTTCACCCACGAGTATCTGGCCTCTGGCCGTTTTGACTTTAACCTCACCAACAACGACAAGGTGTTCGTCCGCCTGCAGGAAGACATCGGCGATCAGGCTACCTACACCGACCTGATCAACCCGTTGTTCGATGGATTCAGCCATCAGCCGGAATATCAGGGCCAGGTAAGCTGGAATCGCGTCTTCGGCGCCAAGGCCGCGAACAACGTCGTTTTCTCCGACCAGTATTACAGCGCGATTTTCACCAACGCGAACCAGGCCCAGTCGCTGGCGTTTTTCCCGACCACAGTCGATGTCAACGACAGTTCCCTTACCATACTCGGCGGGGACGATTTCGCCTGGCCGCAGGGCCGCAACGTCACCGGCTACCAGCTCGTGGACGATTACTCCTACGCGCTGTCGGGCGCTCACACCTTGAAGGCGGGACTTTACTTCCACCGCAGCCTGGTGAGCGACCACGACTACGGATCATTCACCACCGGCCTCGCTCTGCCCCTCACTCTGAGCATGTTCTACGGCGGACAAAGTTTGCTCGAACAGAATTTCCCCACATCTCTGGACCAGCCGATCAAGTTGTATCAGTTGGGCTGGTATCTGCAGGATGAGTGGAAGCCGAAGAGCAACCTGAAGCTGACGTTCGCCCTGCGCGCCGATCACAACTCGATTCCGGCGTGCGCGACGAACTGTTTCGCGCGCTTGAGTGGCCCGTTCGCCAGCATCGATCATACTCAGAGCGTGCCCTACAATCAGGCAATTGAGACCGGATTGGGGCAGGCGATTCCTTCGTTTACGTCGGTGGCATGGCAGCCGCGTTTCGGCTTCACCTGGTCGCCCTCCATGCTGAAGAACACCGTGTTCCGCGGCGGCGTAGGGTTGTTCATGGACACTTTCCCGGCCGTGATTGCCGACAATATGTCGGAGAACACGCCGGTGTTCAATGCGTTTCCGTTCAACGTATTCGGCTGGCTGTCGCCGCAGCAGGGTGCCGCTCCGCTCGGAGGCTCGCCGCTGCTGAACATCTTCAGCAACGCGCAGATCTCCAACTCCGCCCTCAATAGCGGATTCAGCAGCGGAGGGACCCTGGCGAGCATTCAGGCCGCAGCCTTGGCAGCGGGGGGAAGTTTTTCACCGCCGGCATTCAACAACGTCAGCGGTCTTCAGGCTCCCATGTATCAGGAATGGAACTTCGAGGTGCAGCGGCAGTTTGGCAACAGCACGTCGGTTTCGCTCAACTATGTTGGCAATCACGGTACGCACGAGACCGCATTTTTCAATGGCGTGAACGGATTCTGCCCGGCTTCGACCTGCCCGAATGGGTTTGCTGGCGGTTCTCTGCCGACGACTGCCCCCGACGCCCGCTTCGGCACGGTCAATCAAATCGAAACCGCCGCGATTTCCAACTACAACGGCCTCTCGGTCACGGTGCAGCATCGCTTCGGTCGCGGCCTGCAGGCTCAGCTCAACTACACCTTCAGCCATGCCTTGGATGAAATCTCTAATGGCGGGATACTCCAGTTCATCAACGGCAACACTTCGACTGGCCTTGTAGGATCCCTGACCAATCCGGTAAACAATCTGAACCTGCGGCAGTTCAACTACGGCAACGCGGACTACGATACGCGGCACTACCTCAGCGCAAATTACGTCTACGAAATTCCCAAGGGTCCGACGGGACTCCTGAAGGGATGGCAACTTTCGGGCACGCTGTTTGCTCGCAGCGGTCTGCCCTACACCGTCGTTGACACTGGAGCCTCGGGAATACTGGGCAACCAGAACTACGGCGGCCCGGTGTACGCAGACTATGATGGGCCAGCCTCGCATCCAGTCTGCGCCAGCCCGAGCAGCGTTACAGCCGGGACTTGTATCAACACGTCTTACTTCCCGGACCTGGCTGCGGCGACCGCTCTCTGCGGCAATACGTCGTGCGTTGGATCAGCCCAGCTTGCCCTGGGAACGGAGAATCAGCGCCGAAATCAGTTCGCCAGCCCGCGCTATTTCGACACCGATATGACCATCATGAAGTACACGCAGATTCCGCACTGGGAGTCGGCAAAGCTCGGCTTCGGTGCCCAGTTCTTCAATCTGTTTAACCACCCCAACTTCGAGCCGCCGGTGAACGACGTGAACAGCGGAAACTTCGGCCATGTGCTCAACACCGCCAGCACGCCAACCAGCATCCTTGGATCATTCCTCGGTGGAGACGCCTCCCCCCGGCTGATCCAATTAACCCTGAAGATGAACTTCTAACCCCCATCCACGGGCCAGGGCGACGACTGATGCTCAGCTTGTCGTCGCCCTGCCCAGTACTCTTCCACCGAGTTCACGAGCCAGTGCCGTTCCGTTTCTTGCAGTGGTCTGATCCCGCTATCCAGTAGGCACTCCCCCCGTTCCGGATCGCCGGCTATCCCTCATCCCAGGCTCGCTGTCTGCACAAAGTTGTGTCCTCCCTGCAGAAATCTCAGAGTTTTCGGATTTTCAATGGCTTCAGCAGCGGTTCATCGCCAGAGTATTCGCATGAGACATCTTTATTGGATCCTGCTTCCTCTGTCGCTACTGTGCATGCCAACTTTCGGACAATCGAATCCACACACGGCTCTTCACGATGCCGTGGTGCTAGAGAACGGCGGAAGTTTCGCAACTGCGGCCCAAGCTGCGAAAGCTGCGATCGAGTCTCGCCAACTGAGTGGCGTTGAGCTGGGCAGAGGGTACATTATTCTCGCAGTTGCTTGCCACGGAGCGGGAGACTTGGCCGATGC
>JASHOT010000259.1 GCA_030040965.1 Candidatus Sulfotelmatobacter sp.
TCGGCGGTCCAAAGGTTCCGTCTCCCTTCCCTAGCAAAACGGTGACCGTGCCATACTCGCTGGCGTAGTCGATATTCGACACGATCAGATCAGGGATGCCGTCGCCATTCACGTCCGCGACCACGAGTTGGTCGGCATTGCTTGAACCGGAGGGGAACGTTACCGCAGGCTGGAAGGTTCCATTCCCATTCCCGATCAGGACGCTTATCACACCGCCGGAGCAGCTATCGCAAAGATTGGCCGTGATGAGATCGGGAATGCCATCGCCATTGATATCGGCCGCGACTACGTTGTTGGTCTGCTGGGCACCCGCGTCATAGAGCACGGGCGACTGAAACGTGCCGTTTCCATTTCCGAGCAGGACGGCTACTGTGCCGTCGCCGTTGGCTTCGCCATATGCATTTGCAGCGATCAAATCGCCTATGCCGTTGCCTCTCAAGTCCGAGACGGTGATGCTGCCGCCGCCGGGTGCACCGGAGCTGTAGCTCACCGGCTTCTGAAAAGTCCCATTGCCGTTCCCCAGCAATACAGACAGTACTCCATTGGCGGATCCGCAAGTGTTTTCGGTTGCCGCACACGAGGCTACAACAAGGTCGGGTATGCCATCCCCGTTCACGTCTGCGACGGCCACTCCGGCATCGTGTTGTCCGTCTGTTTCGTAGGTAACGACGGGCTGAAATGTGCCATCGCCATTCCCGAGCAGGACCCCGACCGCACCTTGGCTTGGGGTTGTGCCCGGACCCCACCAGTTAGAGACGATGACATCGGGCTTGCCGTCGCCGTTCACGTCCGCGATCGTCACCCCCTGCACGATGTAGCCGCCCGAGCTATAGGTGACGGCAGGAGCGAAGCTGACCGTGCCGGTAAGCGGCTGGGCGAAGTTGGCGGCTTTGCCGGGTCTGGGGTGCGGCTGGGCATCCGGCTGTTGTGCGAAGCAGAAGGCGCTGGAAAGAATTGCGAGCGCAGCAAGGTACATCAGAGAGGTGAAGGTGTGAGCTTGACCGGAAGCCTTGCGGGCCATGGGACCTCCCGTGCGGACGAATGTGGACTTGCGTTTACGCGACCCGGTCCGGACCAAGAACCCCGGACTCATGCAAAAGAACCGCTCACTGCACGACTTGCGTGAGTGAGGCGGAGCTGCCTTTGATGTCAGAGTCTCCGGCATAGGTCACCGTCACCGTGTTCGATCCTGCAGGCAAGCTGGAGGTGACTAGCTTCGCGTCCCCGCCGCTAAGTTCGACTGTTCCCAGAATTGTGTTTCCTGCCGTGAATGTAACCGGGCCCTGCGGGACGGCGGTGGGTGAAGTGATCTCGGCCTTGAAGGTCACCGATTCGCCCGCGGTGGACGGATTTGGTGATGAAGTGAGCGTGGCGGAACTGGTGGCTTGGTTGACGACCTGGTCGACGATGGGCGAGGTGCTGCCGAGGTTGTTGGCGTCGGCTTTGTAGACGGCCGTCATGGGGAACGAGTCGGCATTCAGTTTGGAGGTGGTGAGCGTGGCAACGCCGCTGCTGTTGAGCGTAGCCGAGCCGATGGTATTGCCGGACCAAGTGAAGGCGACGGTGCCAGTGGGAGGAACGGAGCCGGTACCGGTAACCGTGGCGGTGAAAGTGACGGACTGGCCGTAAATGGAGGGATTCGGCGAGGACGATAACTTGGTGGTCGTGGGCGCCAGAGACTGACCAGTATTGTTGAGCAGCGCGGCGACCAAGTTTGAGTATCCGATGGTTGTGACAATGTCCAACTTACCGTCGCCGTTGACGTCACCAACGGTGACCGTGTTGCAATCGGAACCGTCGATGGAGAACCCTACCGCGGGTTGAAAGGTGCCATTGCCGTTGCCGAGCAACACGGCTACGACATCGGAGTTGGTGGCCGAGATAATGTCGAGATTCCCGTCACCGTTAAGGTCACCGACGGCAGGGCCGTCGCTACCGCCTAACCCCTGGTAAGTTACGGCAGATTCAAACTGTCCGTTGCCCGCATTCAGCAGAACGCTTATCGTGCCGTCCAGACTTCCAATCACCACATCTTGATAGCCGTCGTGGTTGACGTCGCCAAGCGCGATTCCGCTGGAGGTGCCCCCCGCCGTCGAGTACGCCACGACGGGCTTGAAGGTGCCGTCGCCGTTGCCGATCAACACGCCTATCGAGCCCTCCCCCGAACTGGAGGAATAATTGACAGCTACGATGTCGGGAATGCCATCCCCGTTCACATCGGCCACGCCCTGGCCATTAGCCAGTGGCCCACCGGAGTCGTAGATAACCGCCTTCTGAAAGGTTCCGTCGCCGTTCCCAAGTAGAACTGCAACCGAGCCATCGCCGTTCGCCCCGCCGTACCAGTTGGTGACGATCAGATCGAGCTTACCGTCCCCGTTGACATCGGCCACTGAAACGGCACTCGCCTTCACCGCTCCTGTGTCGTAGGTGAGCGCCTTCTGAAAGGTTCCGTCGCCATTGCCGAGGAGCACCGAAACCAGGCCGTCCACCGATCCACAATCTCCACCCACCGGAGCACAAGCGGTCACGATAAGGTCCGGTTTTCCGTCACCGTTGACGTCGGCTACCGTGACGAAGTAGTCGTTATTTCCGCCGGTGTCGTACGTGACCACCGGCTGAAAAGTTCCATTCCCGTTTCCAAGGAGGACGCCAACAACTCCTGAATAGCTACTAACCACGATGTCGAGTATCCCGTCGCCATTGAGGTCAGCGACTGCCACGCCTTGATCTATCGATCCGCCTGAGCCGTACGTTACCGTCGGCGTCAGGAATGAGACCGACGTTGAGGGCTCGGTGATGGAGAAGTACTGGATATTGGAAACGCCGCCGCCGGGGCTGGTATTGACCACCGTCACTGAAGCTGTCGACGCCGTGGCAATGTCGGAGGCGAGGATGGCCGCAGTGAGTTGGTGGCTGCTCACATAGGTCGTGGCTCGCGGGCTACCGTTCCAGTTTACGACCGAGGTCGGGAGAAACCAGGCGCCGTTCACCGTCAATGTAAAGCCGGGGCCACCGGGCGCAGTGGCATCGGGAACCAGCGGCTGGTCAAGGAACGGCACGGGATTCTGGGCCAAAGCAGCGGCCGCCAGGAACATCTGGATGCAAGCTGCGATAAGAAACCCGATTCGAACGGGAATACGGGGGGCTGTGAAAGGTCTGGGAGACACACCAACCTCCTTTATCGTGCGACGAGCCGGTGCGACTGAGATACCGTTGAACGGGTGCATCAGTACGTTGGCAAATTCTAAGAAGGTAATTCCGTTAATAATCCGGTAGCTGGGGGGAGGCCACGCGAACCGGCGCAGAGTTTAGCATGGAATGCCAGTTCTCGCAGTGATTTCGGTCATGGCGCGTCCGGGGTGTTATCAAGGTTCGGCCCGAGAGAATTTGGCCCCGGATGCCAGGCCCCAGATGCCGGGACCCGGAGGTTCGACCCGCTCGTCTGCGAGGAACACCGGAGCCGGACTAAAGTTGCGGAGAGTCGCGGGAATTTTTGGAGTGAGGGTTCCGCTACGACCAAAACGGGAGTCGCAGCGGCTTCGAGTTCAACTCATTACGGCTTACACCTTCCGTGAATTGCGTTCAGGCGACCTTGCCGTCGCTGGCGGCCATGTTGACGATAGTCAGGGGAATGCGGACGCGGCGGGACTGGCGGGATTTGATTTCGATGACTTCAATGAAGACGGCATTATCTTCATCTTTGGCGATGATGGGATCGCTGAGCAGGTCGAATTCTTGTCCGTAGAGGCGCATCCGGCTGGAGTTCGAGAAACCGAGGCGTTTTAACCTCTCCGACAGAGTTACTTCAGGGCTGGGAATCATGCTATCCATTTTACTCGTGTCCCTCTGGCAAGCGCGCCCTTGTTTATTTGGCGGGCTGCCGCTAACCGTGTATTTTGCGCTCCGACAGGCGCGGCGTCTGTGATCC
>JASHOT010000028.1 GCA_030040965.1 Candidatus Sulfotelmatobacter sp.
TGGAAGAGGAGAATAGCCATCGGACCACGTGCCCATTGAAGCCGCGTCAGAGTAAAGCGAAGGCTTAGGTACTTTCCGGCAGAGACGCAATGCAAGGGCTGATTCGCGTGCCGACGAGAGAGATGCCGCTAGAGGCATTCGTAGCGGAAGTCGTCTTCAGACCTCGATTCCAATAAAGCCGGTTCTCCTGGTCTTAGCGGTCGTGCTCGGATTATCAGCTTTCTCAAGTCGTTAAGGGGGATTCTGGTTCCGAGTTTAGCGGCGCTGAGGATTGTCGAAGCAGGGACGACACCGGTGTCCTTCATGAGGTGCTACGTTACGTTGTGTTTTCAACCCATCGTTTTTGAGACTTCAAGGTGTCGAACTGTTTTCGACACCATCCACTTCCCAACAGCACTGTCTTCGATCCCTTCCTCAGAATTCAGCGACTTGCGGCTCCCTGCGTTTGGCGTTCGCCTTGCCTTACCAAAAGTCTGATAGTGCTAGCTGGCCTTTGTATCCCACGTAAACCGGATAGCAAGAGCAGCTGAACCGGACAACGCAAATGCGACGGGCGTGACCGATGCGGACGTCCAATAATTTGATGAGGGGAAAGAATCATGAAGCAAATATTTACAGGTCTGATTGGTGCAGTGCTCCTGGTCAATGCACTCGGCTGCGGCAACAGCAAGGTGCGGGCCGCGGCCCCGCCGCGACCGCCGGTGGTCGAAGTGGCGCCGGTCATTCAAGAGGATGTGCCGGTACAAGGGCAATGGGTAGGAACACTCGATGGCTACGTCAACGCGCAGATTTCGCCGCAAGTGAGCGGCTACCTGATTCGGCAGGACTATCAGGAAGGAGCGCTTGTCAAAAAAGGTCAGCTCCTCTTTGAAATCGATCCGCGTCCATTTCAGGCCGTCCTGGATCAAGCCAAAGGGCAATTGGCTCAAGCCGAGGCACAGATGGCGAATGCCCAAATTAACGTTAACCGCGACATCCCTGAAGCTGAGGCGCATGCCATCCCTCAAAGTCAGCTCGACACCGATACGCAGGCGCTCCGCGCGGCGGAAGCCTCGGTCGAGGCAGACCAGGCGGCTGTTGAACAAGCCAGCATAAATCTTGGCTATACCAAGGTCGTTTCGTTGATCGACGGAATCGCCGGCATCAACACTGTGCAGGTAGGCAATCTGGTGGGGCCGGCCACCGTCCTCACCGCGGTTTCGCAGGTCAGTCCGATCAAAGTTTATTTCCCCATCAGCGAACAGGAATATCTGCGCATGGCGGATGGCGGCGGTCCGGGGAGGGTGGACTTTATGACGCACGCCTCCCGCATCCCGTTGAAGCTGACGTTGGCCGACGGAAGCGTCTACCCGCATCCCGGCAAGATCATCTTCGCGGATCGGCAGGTGAATGCGCAGACCGGAACCATCCAGATCGTGGGTGAGTTCCCCAACTCGAAAAATCTGTTGCGCCCGGGCCAGTACGCGCGTGTAGAAGCGGCAACAGGAAACCTCTCCGGAGCGCTCCTGGTGCCGCAATCGGCAGTAACTCAGTTGCAGGGAACCGACCAGGTGACTGTCATCGGCGCCGATAATCGGGCGCAGCTCCGGACCGTACGAGTGGGGCCGACCGTTGGCACTCTATGGGTGATCACCTCGGGCCTGGACCCAGGAGATCGCGTGGTTGCCATTGGCGCGGAGAAAGTCAAGGACGGTCAACCCGTGAGTCCTACACCTTACAAGGAAACGGAGGCTCGTTAAACCATGTCGCACTTTTTCATAAGACGCCCCATCGTTGCCATCGTGATTGCGGTTCTTACCGTCATTGTGGGCGCGATCTCAATTGCGACCTTGCCAGTAGCTCAGTTCCCGCAAATCGCTCCGCCTGAGATCAGGTTGCAAGCCAACTATCCCGGTGCAGACGCTCAAACTCTCGAGCAAGCGGTTGCCACACCGATCGAGCAGCAAGTCAGCGGTGTCGACAACATGAGTTACATGTACTCGCTGAATGCCACCGCCAACCAGTCAACGACGATGTTCGTTGATTTTGACCTCAAGACCGATCCCAACACCGATCTGCTGCTTACTCAATCGCGCCAGCAACTGGCAAACGGCCAGTTGCCGCCCGAGGTGAACAACTACGGAATCACTCTCAAGAAGGCGACCACGGCGCCGCTCATGCTGATCGCTCTGTACTCGCCGCATGGGTCTCGCGATGCGACGTACCTGGCGAATTATGAATACATCAACCTTAACGATCCCATCGGCCGCTTGTACGGCGTTGGCCAGACGCAGATCTTCGGTGCGGGTCAATACGCGATGCGGTTGTGGGTGAAGCCGGATCAGCTAGCCAAGCTCGGCATCACGGTGACAGACATTCAGAATGCTCTACAGGCGCAGAACACCGTGAATCCTGCTGGTCAGGTGGGGGGCGAGCCAGCTCCGAGCGATCAGAAATTCACTTACGCAGTGCTGGCGCAGGGACGACTGACGACGCCCGAGCAATTCGGCGACGTCATCGTTCGCGAAGCCGCGAACGGTGGAACGGTTCGCGTGAAAGATGTGGCCCGAGTCGAACTGGGCGCGCAGGACTACAGCATCATTGGCCGCCTGAATGGCAAGCCCAGCGCCATCATTGCCGTTTACCAGTTGCCTGGAACCAATGCGGTTCAAACCGTGCAAGGCATCAAGAAATACCTGGAACAAACGAAGCAACGGTTCCCGCAGGACATCGACTACGCCGTTTCGCTCGACCAGACACTGCCGGTCACGGCAGGCATGAAAGAGATCATTGAGACCCTTGTGATCGCCATTGTTCTGGTTATTTTTGTGGTCTATTTGTTCCTGCAAGACTGGCGTGCCACGCTCATCCCGATGCTCGCCGTACCGGTCTCGCTGATCGGCACATTCGTCATCTTTCCGTTGTTCGGTTTCTCGATCAATACGTTATCGATGTTCGGTTTGGTGTTGGCGATTGGACTGGTGGTCGATGACGCGATCGTGGTGGTCGAAGGGGTGCAACACCATATCGAAGAAGGTCTCGCTCCGAAAGATGCGGCCCGAAAGGCGATGGACGAGCTTTCCGGCCCGGTTGTAGGCATCGCTCTGGTTCTGGCCTCGGTGTTCGTGCCAACGGCGTTCATACCTGGCATCACTGGCAGACTCTATCAGCAGTTTGCCGTCACCATCGCGATCTCCGTGATGCTTTCCGCGTTCAACGCTCTGACGCTGAGCCCGGCGCTGGCGTCGATTCTGCTCCAGCCCAAGAAGCCGACCCCCGGACCGCTGGGAAAATTCTTTGGATGGTTCAACAAATATTGGGAGCGCTCCACCAATAGCTTTGTGCGTTGGTCCGGCGACTTGATTCGGAAGGCCGCGGTGGTGATGGTGCTGCTGGTCGTTGCCGGCGTTGCAGGATGGCTTTTTAGCAAACACCTGCCCACCAGCTTCCTGCCCGATGAAGACCAGGGCTACCTCTACATCAACATGCAGCTACCGAATTCTGCGTCCATGGAACGGACAAGCGCCGCCGCGCAACAAGTCGAGCAGGTTTTGGCAAACACTCCAGGGGTCAAGTACACGACTAGCGTTGTCGGCTTCAGTTTGCTGAGCTTTGTCCGGACTTCCTATAACGCATTCTTCTTTGTGACTCTGAACCCTTGGGACGACCGCAAAACCCAGGCCGAACAATTTCAAGCCATCAAGGCGCATCTGAACCAGGAATTGCGGGGCCTGCCGGAAGGGACAGTGTTCGGCTTCTCGCCACCGGCCATCCCTGGTGTGGGCACGGCCGGCGGCGTTACGTTCGTCCTTGAGGATCGCGCTGGCAAGGATGTTCAGTTCCTGTCGAATAATCTGGCCAAGTTCATGGCAGCCGCTCGCAAGCGCCCTGAGATCGGCTTGATGATCACAACCTTTATCCCCAGCGTGCCGCAAAAGTTCATCAATGTAGATAAGGATAAGGTGTTGAAACAGGGTGTGAATTTGACGGATGTCTACAACACCATTCAAGCCTACATGGGCGGTTTGTTCGTCAATTACTACAACGACTTCGGCCGCACCTGGCAGGTGTACATTGAGGCCGAGGCCCCCTACCGCTCAACGACAGACGATCTCGGCCAATTCTACGTCCGCAACCGACAGGGACAACCCGTGCCTCTTACGGCGCTGGCAAACTTCGAGACCCGCTACGGTCCTGAATTCACCATGCGCTACAACGAATACCGGTCCGCGCAGATCAACGTTACGGCCGCACCCGGATACAGCTCCGATCAGGCAACCGCGGCTCTGGAAGATGTCTTCAGGCAGACCATGCCAAGCGAAATGGGGTTCGACTACGCCGGCATGTCTTACCAGGAGCAAAAGGCGCGCCAGGGAGTCCCGTCTTTCGTCATCTTCGGCTTCTCGCTGCTGTTCGTTTTTCTGATTCTGGCAGCGCTCTATGAAAGCTGGACCGTGCCTTTTAGCGTGCTGCTGAGCACGCCGGTCGCAGTGTTCGGCGCGCTCGCGGCGCTCTGGCTACGGCGCTTCGTGCTTGGCTTCTTTGAGCCGCAATACATGGTTCAAATCGAGAACGACGTCTACGCACAGATTGGGTTGGTCATGCTGATCGGCTTGGCCGCGAAAAACTCAATTCTGATCGTCGCCTTTGCCAAGGACGACTACGAACGCGGTATGTCCATCGCCGACGCGGCACTCTCCGCGGCCAGGCTTCGATTCCGGCCGCTCATGATGACTGCGCTCGCCTTCATTCTCGGCTGCGTGCCGCTCTGGACAGCTTCCGGTGCGGGTTCCGTAGCACGCCAGATCATGGGCACGGCGGTGATTGGAGGAATGATCGCGGAAACCTTCATCGGCAGGTTCTTCGTTCCCGCGATCTTTTACGTGGTCGAGCGTCTTTCGGTGGGGCGCAGCGCGCCGCAGTTAACACCTGCCCAAGCGCCAAGCCAAGGGGACTGATTATTATGAAGAACACGTCACTCTTAGGAATTCTTGCCGTGCTGATTCTGGAAGCGGGCTGCATGATGGGGCCGAAATATAGCCGACCAGCGGCGAACGTCCCGCAAGACTATCGCACACCCGAGCCGCAACAGGCCGCCCAAGCCTCGTCACTCGGCAACGAGCAATGGTGGCGGGTATATCAGGATCCGGTGCTCACACAACTGATCCACACCGCCATCGCGCAAAACTACGACGTGCGTATCGCCGCCGCCCGCGTTCTCGAAGCTCAGGCGCAGGTCGGCATTACCCGTGCCAACCAGCTACCTTCCGCCAGCGTCGGTGCGAATGCTTTCAGCGAGCAGAATCCCAAGGTCACAAATCTATTGCCCGCTTATCAGGTCAACGGCGGCGAACTGAATCTTTCGGTGATCTGGAACCTGGACTTCTGGGGAAAATATCGTCGCCAAACTGAGGCGGCCCGCGCCCAGTTGCTTGCGACCGAGTGGGGGCAGCGCGCGGTAATCGCGTCGCTGGTTGCCAACGTCGCTACGGCTTACTTCCAACTCCGCGCGCTTGACAGCGAGCTCGAAATCTCCAAGCGGACACTCGCGTCGCGGCAACAATCCCTGCAGCTAACTCAGACGCTAGAGAGCCATGGCGGAGCGTCGGGCCTTGACTTGAGTCAAGCAGAACAACTCGTCTACACGGCCTCAGAAACGATCCCGGACCTCGAACGGCAAATCGAACAACAGGAAAACGTGCTCAGCGTCCTGCTCGGAGAAAATCCTCAATCCATTCCCCGCGGACGAGCGCTTATCGAACAGCCCGTCCCCCAGGGCGTTCCGGCCGGCCTTCCCTCGGGTTTGTTGGAACGCCGGCCGGACGTCCGCCAGGCGGAAGAAGTCATGGTCGCGGCCAACGCACAAATTGGCGCGGCGAAAGCATCATTCTTTCCTAGCTTGTCGCTTACCGGACTCGGAGGACTCGAGAGCAACGCCCTGCATCAGTTCATCACTCAGCCGTCGGAGACTTGGTATGGGGCCGTCAACGTAAGTCAGCCCGTCTTCCAGGGCGGAGCGCTGCGCTCGGGACTGAAGCTTGCTCGCGCCAATTGGCAGGAGTCCGTGCTCTCCTACCAGCAAACGGTGCAGAACTCACTCGAGCAGGTTTCCAATGCCCTCATTGCTTCGCAGAAAAATCGCGAATTTCGCGAGCAACAGGAGTTGCTCACTGGCGCGGCGCAGCGGACCGACCAGCTGTCCGAGGTGCTCTACAAGAACGGTGGCGCCAGTTATCTCCAGGTGCTCACCAGCGAAACGAATTACTTCTCGGCGGAGCTCAACCTGGTGCAAGCACAGTACAACGAGCGATTGGCTCTGGTGCAGCTTTACCAAGCTCTCGGCGGTGGCTGGCAGCAATAGCGCATTTTCAGGATTTCCGCCGCAACTCGATACAATTGTCCGCAACAGGTGGCAGCCTTCGGTGGTTGGACTGAATCCATGGCGTGTCTTGAACCATCAGAAGGAAGCGAGTGTTATGAACAGCCGACCAGAAAAGCTGTTAGTCGTGGAGTCGGATGATGCTCTTAGGGAAAGCATCGCCTCGGTCCTGAGAGATGCAGGATACGAGGTTTCAACCGACTTCCGGCGGGGCATGAAAGCAGTTCTCGACTTCAGGCCTGACATAGTAATCCTTGGCGCCGACCTGCCCAAGCTCGATTGTTGCGATCTGCTCTCTGAAATCAAGGGCTCCGAGCACACTCAAAATATACGCGTTGTCCTGCTATCTCCAGGAGGGGCAGCGGAGCGGTCCCGGGGACTGGATCTCGGGGCCGACGATGTGCTTTCGGTGCCCGTCGACCCGCAGGAGTTGCTCTCGCGCTTGCGCTTGCAAATGCGAAACAAACGGGTAGCGGATCAACTTCGGGACGCTGCAGAGAGTCGCAACGCTGCCAAAGAGGTAGTCGCAGCCGTGAACGAGGAGCGGCGGACGCTTCGGTTTAGCGGCCTGGCAGCAATTGCCCTGCTTACAGTGTCCGGACTGATCGCATTCGTCGTCCACCACCGCACTCAGCAGCAGAACTTTCGAGTTTACGCCGCTATCACCAAGTTGCAAACCGGCATGCTGACGCAGCAAGAAGTGATCGAGCGCTTACGTCGGAGTTCTGACGAGGACGAACACGGTGCATCCGCGACAGGCAATCCGCAGAGGATTCAACTTCAAAGGAGAAGCGAAGAGCTGAGATCGCAGCTTGCCAGCAGTAAGACGGAGAACGCCTCCGATTTGCAAAGTCAGTTAACCGCGGTTCAGGGCCGTCTCGAGAAGCTCGAGAGCGAGGGCAAGGCGGCGCAAACGATTATCCACACTTATGAGTCGAGCGTCTGCCTCATCCATGTTGTGCTCGCCTTCGCCGAGCACCGCACCGGATTGAGACTCCACTACGTCGGTGTGACTAGCGATGGTGCACCCACAACCGACGATCACAACAACCCGATGCTGAGTCTCACTGGTGCGGGTCCTGAAGTGCACCTTGATGCTTTTGGCACGGGATTTGTCGTCTCCAACAGTGGACAAATCATCACGAATCATCACGTGGCCGAGCCGTGGTGGCAAGATGATGATTTAAAGGAAATGCTTGATCAAGGTCTGGAGCCGGTGATTGTCGAGATGACCGCTTATTTTCCCGGTGTTCCCCACGGCATTGCGATTACCACTCAGAAGATTTCCTCTGAAGCGGACGTGGCTGTCTTAAAAGCAGACATCTCGGGGCTGGGAATCAAACAAATCGCCCTAGCCGATGGCCGCCGTTCGGCCGTTAGCGGGGGGCCTGTCGTGCTACTGGGATATCCCACTGCTCTTGATGCGATCCTTGCTCGGGCCGGGGCCGAAACGGTCCAGTCCATCGCGAACGTATCCAAGGGTGATCCAAAGCAGATTGTGGAAGAACTTGCCCGCCGTAATCTGATCCGGCCTATCACCACCCAGGGGCACATCGGCGATGTGTTGTCGGACAAGATTGTCTACGATGCCCAGACCACTTCCGGCGGCTCTGGCGGCCCGCTTTTTAACGAGCAAGGAAGAGTCATAGGAATCAACTTTGCGATGGTGCGTGAATTCGGGGGCTCGAATTTCGCCATTCCTGTCGGGTACGCTGAGTCTCTTCTGAAGCCTTAAGTCGCTCAAGATTGCAAAGGAAGTTCTCCTGCTATCCGATATCGTCCAAAAGGACGGCTGTCGAGTGGAACCCCTTTCCCCCGGGGGCGGACACCCGAATTTGATCAACTTTTAGCATCGGCGAGCGGCAGCCATACTTGAAAGCGCGTATCGCCGGGTTTTGAATTCACCTGAATGTTTCCTTTATGCTTCCGTACAATTCGTTGCACTGTATCGAGGCCCAATCCAGTGCCCTCGCCCACTGCTTTGGTCGTAAAGAAAGGTTCGAAGATATGTGACCGTATTTCTGGAGAGATTCCCGGGCCATTGTCGCCAATCTCAACCACAACGCAGCCGTCATCGCGATAGGTATGAACTCGGAGTTCGCCTTTCCCGCTCATCGCATCGATGGCATTGTCGATGAGATTGGTCCAGACCTGATTGAGCTCGCTGCCAAATGAATTCACGAGAAAGGGAACCGGTTGGTAGTTACGCTGCACGGTCACTCCGCGCTTGAGCTTATGGTTCAAAATCGTCAACGTGGTTTCAAGACTCTTCACCACATCGACGTTTTGCACAGGAGACTGATCCATGTACGTGTATTCCTTGATCGCGCGGACCAACTCAGAGATTCGCGAAGTGCTGCTCTCGATTTCCTTCAGAAGGCTGAAAATCTCCACCGATGCCGCGATCCGCACCAAGGCTGCCCGTGCGGTGCCCGCATCGAGGTTTTCGAATAAAGACTCCAGTGCTGCGGGTTTGATTCCTCTTTGCGCCAACTCCGCTGACAGTTTCCACAAATCGTTCTGCCCATGGCTTCGCAATAAAGAGTCGATCTGATCTTCCAGGTCGCTGATGGTAAGCGTGTCTGGCGGAGGCGAATCACTCTGTGTAAAAGACGATTCAAGCTTTTCGATTTCTGCTTTTTGGGTGGGGGTGAGTTCCTGCTGGCCGAGCTGGAGGCTCGCTTCTTTTATGCGGTGTATTGTCTCCCGTAGCTGTGCCGAGGCCCGTTTTGCGGCGGCAGCGGGATTATTGAGTTCATGAGCAAGCCCGGCTGAAAGTTTTCCCAAGCTAGCCAGCCGGTCTCGCTGCTGCTCCAGCCGAGTGGCTTCACGGACCCGATCGGTCATCACCCCAACCAGATGCTTCACCAATTCCGGCATCTTCTGGATGAGCTCTGGAAACAAAGATGCCGGGAAGCGCAGAATCCGGCCCCCGCTGGTCGATCGTCCCGTGACCTTGTATTGCTTCATACGCGAGAATGGCAGAGCACCGGTGACGTCTCCCACTTTGCCGGGAAAGACAACAATCTCGCCGTTGAAATCTCCTCGCCACTCAAAGTCGCCCTCGAGAAGAACAAACATAGTGTCCGGTGGATCACCTTGCTTGACATAGACCTCGCCTGCCTTCAGCTTTAGTTCTTTCGATTGGCTGAGAAACCATTCGAGCTGATCTGCAGGCAATTCTGCGAATGCGGGAAACTGCGACAGTTCTGACGAAGTTGCCATTTAAACCTTGCTCAAATACTGATGAATAAACTGCACAGCCACAGAGCCTTCTCCCACGCCGGAGGCCACACGCTTCACCGATCCGTGCCGCACATCCCCGACTGCAAAAACTCCGGGGATATTAGTTTCCAGCAGGAAGGGATCGCGGTCGAGCGACCATCCCTTCGGATGTTCGTTATCCCTTATTAGGTCGGGACCAGTAAGGATAAAACCGCGGTCATCGCGCTCAACCAAGCCCCCGAGCCACTCGGTCCGCGGCATCGCCCCAATGAAGATGAACATCGAGCTGGCTCGGACACGCTCAATCCTGTTCGTATCCGAGCACAGCACAGAAATTTCTTCTAGTCTCTTCTCGCCGTGGACCTCGGCCACGCCGGCATGGGTCCAGATATGGATATTGGGCGTCTGCTTGATTTGGTCTATCAGGTATTGCGACATAGTAGCCGCGAGTCCCTCGCCGCGCACCAACACCACTACCTTTTCGGCATATTTTGCAAAGTTCATTGCAGCCTGTCCGGCGGAATTCGCGCCGCCGACAACGTAAATAGTTTCGCCCTTGCAGGAAAGCGCCTCAGTGGCGCCGCCTCCATAGTAAACGCCGGCGCCCCGCAGCCTGTCTGTACCCGGCGCTTCCAATCGGCGCCACTGCACTCCAGTTGCGACCATAAGCGCGTGGCAAGAGATTTCGCCACCGTCGGCTAGCTTGATGATCCGATACGGGCCCTCTGTCCGGACGCTAACAGCTTCCTGGGGTGAGAGAATCTCGACGCCGAAGCGCTGCGCCTGCACAACTGCCCGACGCGCAAGATCGCCTCCGCTAAGGCCGGTGGGAAAGCCGAGATAATTTTCGATGCGCGAGCTCATCCCCGCCTGACCACCAGGTGCTTCACGCTCAACCATGACCGTGTGCAGGCCCTCCGATGCACCGTAAACAGCAGCAGCAAGGCCCGCAGGTCCGCCTCCTATGATGGCCAAATCATAGAAGTCAGTTTGAGCGCGGGTGCGTAGCCCAACTTTTTGAGCGATCTCCGCGGGTGCACCTTCAAGGAGCTTCGTGCCATCGGGAAACAATACAACAGGCAGGTTGGATGCCTCTGGTCCGAGGACATCGAGAAGACGCTTGGTTTCAG
>JASHOT010000029.1 GCA_030040965.1 Candidatus Sulfotelmatobacter sp.
ACTGGTCGAAGGTCTGCATGCCATACTGCGAAGTTCCCGCCGAAATGGCGTCGCGGATGGAGCGGGTCTTCTCCGGGACCAGAATGCACTCCCGGATGTAGGCGGTATTCACCATCACTTCGACGGCTGGCACACGCCCTTCGCCGTCGCAGCGCTTCACCAGCCGCTGGCTGACCACGGCGCGCAGGACGGCGGCCAACTGCAGCCGGATCTGCTTCTGCTCGGGAGGAGGAAAGACGGCGATAATGCGGTTGACGGTCTCGACGGCGTCCAGGGTATGCAGGGTGGAAAAGACCATGTGGCCGGTTTCGGCCGCGTGCAGGGCGGTGCCGATGGTCTCGATGTCGCGCATTTCGCCCACCAGAATCACGTCCGGATCCTGACGCAAACTGGCCCGCAGCGCCGCGCCAAACGAGGGCGTATCCACGCCGACCTCGCGCTGGTTCACATATCCTTTCTTATCGCGATGCAGAAATTCGATGGGGTCCTCGATGGTAACGATATGTTCCGACCGCGACGAGTTCACGCGATCCACCATCGCTGCCAGCGTCGTCGATTTGCCCGATCCGGTCACTCCCGTCACCAGCACCAGCCCGCGCGGCATGTCGCAAATCTGCTCCACCACCTTGGGCAGAAACAACTCATCGAGCGCCCGAATCTTGGTGGGAATGACGCGCAGCACCAGTCCCACGTTGCCGCGCTGCTGAAAAATGTTCACACGGAAGCGTCCCAGGCCAGCCACGCCATAGGCCATGTCGATTTCCGTGGTCTCTTTGAATTTCTGCTTCTGCCGCGCCGACATCATGCTGAACGCCATATTCAGCATGTCTTCGGCCGAAATGCGCGGCTGATCGGTCAACGGCGACAGTTCCCCGTCAATGCGCAGGTGCGGATAATTTCCCACCTTCAAATGTAAGTCGCTGGCTCGCCGTTCCGTCGCAATCCGTAGCAGATCATCAATATTCATGAGGAATTTCCATCGACCGTGTGGGGCCAAGTCCGTGCAGGGCCGGGTCTTTGACCCGTCCGGGCCGAGCGCAAGCTCGGCGGGGCCATCCACGCTCTCTGAGCATCATCGCCCGAATCGTCACCTTCCCCAAGATGACCTAGGTAACGGCTTGCCCTCGGGCCACCGGCCAGCGTCCTTTGCTTGCAGAACCGTCCGATTCCTCAAGAATCGTCAATTTGCAAAAAAGAACGGCGTCCGCGTTTGTGCATTTCGCAGACGCCGTCCGAACCAAAGAAAACCCCCCTACTCCGGCATGACTACCGTCTCGCTCTTCGGGATCGCATCGTAGGTCGCCTTGTCGATTCCCAGATGCGCCATCACCAGTTCCGCCGGCGTATGTGCCAGCCATTCAGAAAGCGCCAGGTCCTGATACGAGGCGCTCTTGAACATTTCCAGAAATTTCAAATCCGTGGCACCCGTGTTCTCCACATAATGCGGCAGCGTCTTCTGGATATACCCAACGTCGCCGGCCTGAAAATCCATGGTCCGGGCCCGTCCTCCCGTGGCGAAAACTGTCATCCGCCCCTGCCCGGCCATGTAGTACTGCCATTCATCGGCATTCGGATGCCAGTGCAGCTCGCGAATTCCTCCCGGATGCACGGTGACAATTGCCGCCGCAATCGTCGTCGAAATCTTGAACTTGCTCGAGTCGATAATCTTCACTTCACCGCCCTTCGTTTTTTTTGTCGGCGGCATCTTCCCGGTGCGAAAGCTGAAGTCAACCGGTGACAATCCCAGCGACCCCGCCGTCGACTTCTGATCAGTCGTGAGTGGCCCCGGCACCGGCGCCTGAAAGATGAACTTTTCCCGCCGCACCATCTTTCCCATCGCCTGCTCGCTCACGCCGAAGTTCTTCGCTAACACTTCCCTCGGTGTATGCGCCATCCAGTCGGTCAGCAGCACGGTCTCATACTCAGAAAAATTTCCGTCGTCGAACACCAGCAGAAACTCGCATCCATCCGGCCCCAAGCCCTGAATCGAATGCGGAATCCCCGTCGGAAAGTACCACAAATCTCCCTCGCTCACATCGTCCACGAAACTCTTGCCGTCGGCGTCCAATCCTGTAATGCGCGCATTCCCGTACAGCATGATGGACCACTCCGCCGCCGTGTGCCAGTGCAACTCCCGCACGCCTCCCGCCGTCAACCGCATGTCCACGCCCGCAATCGACTTCGAAACCGCCAGCTCGCGGATCGTCACCTCGCGCGACCATCCACCCTCCTGCATCCGCTTGTGGGAAATACCAAACGGATACTTAAATGTTTGCACCCCGCCCGCGTCGGTCTGCGGCGGTAGAAATGAGTCCGGATTCTGCTCGTCGATCTCGCGATTCCCCGGCCCCGGCGCGCTCGCGCTTTTATCGCCCTTCTTCGGATACGGTTTCTCGGTCTGCTCTTGTGCCCCAGCCTCGGCCGAAAGCATTCCTGCCGCCGCCAGCGCCGCCGACCCCATCCCGATAAAACCACGCCGCGAAACCACTTCTTTCGTTGTTTCGTTGCTCATCGTGTTCATGTCTCCAGACACGGGTTTTTTCCTGCGAGAATTCCTGCACTTGGACTGCGTTGCGATGGACCGCTTGGTGATGGTTTTTCAGCAGTGTACACCGAACCTGCGCGCCGCGAGTCAGAAGGCATTGATGCTTCTGAATTCGCCGGACTTATTTTGGGACTGACCCGAGTTGAGCCAGTGACGCCCCCGGCAGACGCTATAATGTCCTTTGCCCCTGAGCCCCGGCACTAAACTCGGTCCCTACGAAATCCAATCGCCGTTGGGCGCCGGCGGCATGGGAGAAGTCTATCGCGCCCGCGACACCCGCCTCGATCGCACCGTCGCCGTTAAAGTTCTGGCCGCACGCTTTTCCAATTCTCCCGAACTCAAGCAGCGCATGGATCGCGAGGCCCGCACCATCTCCTCGCTGAACCATCCCAACATCTGCCAGCTCTACGATATCGGTTCGCAAGACGGGTCCGATTTCCTGGTCATGGAGTTTCTGGAAGGCGAAACCCTGGCCGATCGCATCAAGCGTGGCCCGATTTCGCTGCCCGAAATCTACAAGATCGGCGTAGCCATCGCGGAAGCTCTCGCGACTGCACATCGTCACGGCATCGTCCATCGCGATCTCAAGCCCGGCAACATCATGCTGACCGAGTCCGGCGCCAAGCTCATGGATTTCGGCCTCGCCAAACCTCTCGGCCTCGCCAGCAGCAGTTCCAGTTCCGCGCCGCCCTCGTTCACCGCCACTGCTACACTCAGCGGACCCAGCCCTCTCAGTCCACTCACCACCGCGGGCACCATCATCGGAACCATTCAGTACATGTCGCCCGAGCAAATCGAAGGCAAAGAAGCCGACGCCCGTTCCGACATCTTCGCCTTCGGGGCCGTGCTCTACGAAATGATCACCGGCAAACGCCCCTTCGAAGGCAAGAGCCAGATCTCGCTGGCCTCCTCGATCCTCGAAAAAGATCCCGATTCCATCACCTCGGTCAAGCCGCAGACTCCGCCCGCTTTCGAACACGTCATCAACACCTGTCTCGCGAAAAATCCGGAGGAGCGCTACCTCGCCGCCCACGACATCAAACTCGAGCTGCAATGGATCGCAGCCGAAAAGCCCGCGGCTGAGAAGCCGGCCGAAGCTCCTGCACCAGCTGCGCTTCACCCGCAAGCCCGCGTGGCCTGGATCGCCGCCATCGCTCTCGCGCTCATTCTCGGAGCCGCTGCCGGGTTTTTCCTTCATCGTCCCGCCCCGGCCCAATCCATTCGCACCGTCATTGACCCTCCGGAGAAAGCCGCGCTCAACCTGACCGGCGACGCCGCCGGTCCTCCCGTTCTTTCGCCCGACGGTTCCCTCATCGCTTTCACGGCCTCCGGTGCCGACGGCAAGAACACCATCTGGATTCGCCCCGTCAATTCGCTCGATGCCCGTCAACTCACCGGCACCGATAATGCCATCTTCCCGTTCTGGTCGCCCGACAGTCGCTCCCTTGGATTCTTTGCCGACGGCAAACTGAAGACGATCGACATGGACACCGGATCGACCCAGCTTCTCGCCGATGCCCCCTTCGGGCGCGGCGGAGCCTGGAGTACTCGCGGCGAAATTCTGTTTTCACCCAACACGCAAACTCCTCTGATGCGCGTGAGCGCGGCCGGTGGCACTCTATCTTCAGCAACGCAGCTCGATCTCCCTCAGCACACCTCCCACCGCTGGCCGGTCTTTCTCCCCGACGGCAACCACTTCATCTATCTTTCCATCAACCACGATCCCTCCAAGTCCACGAACAACACGCTGATGTACGCCTCTCTCGACGGCAGCGAGAACCGTCCTCTCTTCCATTCGCAATCCAACGCCGTTTTCGCTGACGGCTACCTGCTATTCGCACGCAACGATCAATTAATGGCCCAGCCATTCGATCCCTCGAACGGATCGCTCAAAGGCGCCCCTCAGATTGTGGTGAAAGGAATCGTCAACGACAGCTCCACCTGGCACATGGATGCCTCAGCCTCCGACCAGGGCTTGCTGATCTTCGGCAGCGGCGGCACCGGCGAATGGCAGCTCGTCTGGGTTGATCGCGCCACCAGACAAGTCACGCCCATCATCGAAAAACTTCCCAACCTTCAGTTCGCCAGCATTTCGCCGCAAGGCGACCGCATCGCTCTCACCATCGACATCGGCACAATGGATGTCTGGACCCTCGACATTGCGCGTGGCGTTCGCACCCGCCTGACCTTCGGTCCCATCCAGAACGCGTATCCCGTCTGGTCTCCCGACGGCAAATGGATCGCCTACGTCAGCGACCACAACGGCCGCTCCAACCTAGCGCGCAAGCCCTCCGACGGGAGCGGCGCGGAAGAAATTCTGCTCACCGATCAGCAGATATTCATCCCCTGCGATTGGTCGCGCGACGGAAAATATCTGATCTACAGCCTGGGCCCGGTTGGCAGCTCCGATATCTGGGCATTGCCGCTAGAAGGCGACCGCAAACCAGTTATGCTCATCCAGCATGCCGGCAACACCGGCGCCTCTTTTGCGCGTCTTTCCCCGGATGGCCGCTGGCTCGCTTACATGTCGAATGAATCCGGCGGGCAGCAGATTTATGTTGTCGCTTTCGGCAAGGGGCAGGGGAAGTGGCAGGTCTCGGTCAATGGCGGTTCCCAGCCGCAGTGGAGCAAAGATGGCAAGGAGCTCTACTACATTGATCCTACCTACAACCTGTTTGCCGTCCCGGTCAAAGAAGTCAACGGCGCCCTTCAATTCGGAAATGCACAACTGCTGGTTTCCAACTGGTCGGCTCCGCAGGTTTTTTTCGACGTTGCTCCCGACGGCAAGAAAATCCTCTTTGACCGCATCTCTCAGCAAGTCAGCCAGTCCATCTCCGTCGTCACTAACTTCCCCGCAGCCCTGAAAAAGTGACTCATTAGATGGGGATTTTGGCTCCGTTTGGATCCAACCGGCAAGGGTGCCCCATTCTAAACGGCGCGTTCTTTGCGACGTTTAGAGTGGGGTTTTTATTTCCTGGAACTTACTTTGCTTCCATCATCACCGGCTCGGTCGTGATCGCGATCGCCTGGCCCGCGCTCACCACGGTCGTGCCGCCATTCAGGTCGCGATAGTCCACGTAGCCCGTCGGCACAGAGAACGTCCCGCCGCTCTCACTCGTGGTCCACACCCACAGCGCCTTCGTTCCGTTCGATTCCGTGAAACTGCACGTCCACGTCGGACTCACCGGCGTTGCCTCAACCGTGCACGGCCCCGCAAATCTGCCGCCGCTCAAGTACTGCGTCATCGAGTAATACGCCGTCTCATACTGCGAGTTGTGTCCGATCGTCGCATTCCACTTGTACCACGCCAGTCCCCGCGCGCCATTCGAGGCGTGCAGCAGTTGCCAGCGCACCACCTGCCCGGTGCAGTCGTCCGGCGTGTACTGCGCCGACGGGCATGTATAGTTCAATCCCGGCGGCGGCGCGCCGTTAAAATTCGTCTCCGTATCAATCCACGGCGTCGTCTCCCAACCGGAAGTCGCTGCCTGAAGCGCCAGGTAGTTTGCGTTGTAGTTCGCCCACTGATTTTCCGGCGTTGTCGTGGTCGTCGCCGTCACCGTCAGGTAGACATGCCACGCAATCCAGTCCGAGATTCGCCCGTGCTCGTTTTCATAATTCATCCAGTTCTGAAAGTCCGCCTGATATCCCAGCCCCGTGTTGCTGTCGGGCGTGGTCGAAGGCGTCAGAATCACGGCTTTGGGTACGTTCTGCCGGATGATCGCCACCGCCGGCGCCACCATCTGATAGACCTGCGCCATGGTTCCCGTCCAATGGAACTGGATGTCCCACTCGTTCCACATCTCGTAGCCCTGGATCAGATTCTTGACGCAGTTTCCGCTCGCGCTGCAATGCTGCACGAACGCAGTCACAAAGGCATTGAACGACGGACTTCCGCTCGCCGTCAGATCGTTTGGCGGAACATTTGTTCCCAACGGCGCCGTCGGCGGCGCCGAGCACTGCTTGGGTCCAACCGTGTAGCATGGCACCCACGCGAAGGTTTGAATCACCTTCACTGGCTGGTGCTGCGCAATCAAATCCAGCCATTGATCCAGCACCGTCCAGTTGTACACGCCATTGCCCTGATCAATCGTGGCCCAGTGCGTTCCCGCATCGTGCAACCGCAGCAGGCCCGGCTGCGCCTGCGTGTCCGGCCACACGATCGAGGTGCCGCCAGGTCCTTCGCAATCCACCGTGTCGCCGATTCCGCACTGGAAGGCGAAATTCGTAGGACGCAACCCTGCCGGTGCGTTTGTCGTCGCCGGTGTCCCGTCGCCCGGTTCAGCCGCGGCGAAACTCACTTCACTGGTTGTGTGGATGATCAGAATCAGAAACAGCGTGACCAATAAACTTTTGCAGGCGGGAAAGCAGTCGCCTTTCCGCAGGATAAGTGGGGGCATATCCGTTCGGCTCCATTTTGCGAGATTAAAAGTCGCTCATGAAACCGTACCAACTACCCGTAACCCCACGGCAGATCACCGACGTACTCCCCACTCCTGCCTTTGGTCCTAGTCCCACGGTAACCACCGTCTGTTACTGGCGGGAGTCTCTACCACGCACAGCGGGTGCCCTATTCAAACCCGCCTTTGGTTTGGGTGGGAATTTCCAAACCGTATGGACCACCAACGTATGGACCACCGTGGAAGAGCGGCCCTTCAGGGCCGCGTGAAACGCATCGACAAAGAAATCGGGGCTTTAGCCCCGATGCGAATGCAAGCGTTCACAAAAAAATGCGCGGCTATCCAACCCGCCGGACGTTCGGCACTTCCGCCCCCTCGGCGTGCCACTTCCGCGCCAGTCCTTCTAGCTGCGCCAGCACCTTCTCAATATCCTTCATGCGATCCGTGATGCCATACGTCACCGCCGGCGGAATCGTTGCCTCATAATGCCGGTACACGAATCCCTTCTCTTCCAACATCCGCAGCCGTTCCGTCAGTACCCTCGCCGAAATCCCAGTCACGTTTTTCCGTAGCACGCCAAAACGCATCGCACCGTTCTTGCTCAACGACCACAAAATATGCATCGTCCACGGCCGCGTCAGCAACTCCAGCAGCCCGCTGATCGCACACGGATTCGGTATTTGCTTCGATCGAGGCATCGAATCTCTTCGCACCGTGAGAGCCCCACCCCAGCCTGCGTCTGGCTTGAGCAGGAACCTTCAGAACACGGAGCCTTTCCCCAACCGGGAAGGTTACCGTTATAAATATAGATTACTCAATAATAACTGGTACTTCAAATATTATTGGTTATTTATTGTAACCAAACCCATGTTGTTCTCATCCAACCCAATCGCAACAGGAGGTTCTTATGAAATTACTTCGCATTGATTCCAGCGCCCGACGCAACGCCGTCTCCCGCCAGCTCACCGGCCACTTCGCCGAGGCGTGGTTGAACGAACATCCCGAAGGGGAGATCCTCGAACGCGACCTCGCATCAACCCCGCTGCCGCACATTACCGACGAATTCGTCCAGGCGATGTACACCGATCCCGCCGCCCGCACCGCCGCGCAGCAACAGGCTATTGCACTGTCCGACACGCTGATCGAAGAAGTCCTCGCCGCCGACACCATCGTCATCGGCGCGCCCATGTACAACTTCTCCGTCTCCGCGCCTCTCAAGGCGTGGATCGACCAGATCGTGCGCGGCGGCAAGACGGTTCTGTTTGGCCCCGCCGGACCTGAGGGCCAGGTCAAAGACAAGAAGGTCTTTGTGATCACCACGCGCGGCGGAGCCTATCGTCCCGGTACTCCGACCGAGCGCTTCGACTATCAGGAGCCGTATCTGCGCCACGTGCTCGCCTTTATCGGCCTCACCGACGTGACATTTATCTACGCAGAAAATCAGAAGCCCGGTCCACAAGCCGAAGTCGCCAAAGCTGCCGCCATCGCGCAGATCGCACACCACGCCGCCGAGCAATCGTCATCGCTTGTGTGAGTGTGCCAGAGGGCGCTTCTCGCAGCTGAAATTTTATTCGTTCTCAAAATACCCGAATCAGGAGAGAAAATTATGGCAACCGCTGCTGCAACTCACGTTACTCGTTCCGATGCGCCGGCACTCACGGCCCCGATCGTCTTCCTCGGCCGTCTGCTCTTCTCGCTCATTTTTCTGATGGCTAGCTTCAACCACTTTCGCGCACAAACCATCGCCTTTGCTGCATCGCAAGGCGTGCCCCTCGCTTCCTTCGCAGTGCCCCTGGCCGGCATCATCGCTTTGTTCGGCTCTCTTTCCATCCTCGTTGGTTATCGCGCCAAAATCGGCGCTTGGCTCATCGTTCTGTTCCTCATCGGCGTCACTCCCATGCATAACTTCTGGGCCATCTCCGATCCCATGATGCAGCAGATTCAAATGATCATGTTCATGAAGAATCTCTCCATGCTCGGCGGCGCACTTCTGATCACGCAACTTGGCGCAGGTCCCTGGAGTGTGGACAAGAAATGAGTGTGGACAAGAAATGAGCCGATCAGGACGATGAACTTGAGCGAGTGCCGTGGAAGGGCGAAGCTCTAGCGCCGCGTCAAGTCGTAATAGAGTTTCGGCCAGGAAGGGCGCGAGTTTTACTCGTGCCGCTTCGTCGGGCAAAGCAAGAACTGCGCTTCAGCACCTGAAGTTCGCTTTCGCTCAGGAAACGGGCCACCTGCATATCGACGCCCATCAATTCTTGCAGTCTCACACCAGTTTTGCCATGACGATTCTTCTGGGTACCGGGTTCTCGGCACTCACCGACTCGCTACCTCGCCAACCCCTCGACTGCCCTCATAAACTCCTGCTCTATTTTCTTCACCCGTGTCACCAATCGCCGATACTCCTCCCGATCCACTACCTTCACTCGCTCCACATAGGAGAGCAACGCTTCCCTCGCCGCATTCATCTTCGCTTCTGCTGATTCCACTTCAACGCTGTCGCTCATCGGCATCCTCCGTGCCCTCTGGGGCCTTGTTCTCGAAAATTATGAATGTCGACATACATGTATCTAGCAGAAAGGCCGCCCCCAAGGGCGGCCTCAACTCACGAATCACAATTCGCTACGCTGCCGCGGTCTCTTCCACCACCGGCGGTACGAAGGGCTCGTCGTGGCTGCCGCCGTACACCGACGGCACCTTCGCCCCCATCGGCCGCAGATACGTCACCAGCGCTCCGCGATGATGAATGCTGTGGTTGTTCAGGAACCCCAGGTAGAACACAGCCGGCAGGTTGAACACGCCAAAGAAATTCACTGGCGTCAGCAACTGTTCCGCTGTCATCGCCTGCACACGCGCCACCCCCCGCTTCATGTTCTCGTCATACCACGCCACGACCTCCGCCGATGTTTCCGGTTTGTGCTCGGGCGTTTCCATGTTGAACTTCAGATCGGCGATGCCATCCAGAAACTGAATGTCACTGTTGGCGATGTGCCACGCCAGTTCCTTTGCCGATCGCGCATCCGCATCGGGCTTGTAATCCGACTTCGCATCAGGAATCGCAGCGATCACTTTCTTCGTACACTCCGCCTCGCGCGCAATGCCGTCGAGCATCATGGCGCAATAGCCGAGCGCAAATTCAGGAGTCACTCCTTGCTGGGACATAGTTTTTCTCCTTGAGGGTGTTATGTTGTTCCGGGCCGAAACGATCGAAAGGGGCGCCGGTTGATCGAAAGCGTCCCGCGCCCCTCGCAAGAATCAAGATGACGCGCCTTTCCAGCGCGTCGCAAATTATACCGCGAATCCCATCACAACTACGTCTTGACGGAGCGAAGCTCAATCACTGAGGGTGCCCCACCCAACGCGGTTTTCGTTGGGTGGGTACGACCGAGGCCGAAAGCACGAGTGGGGTCCGTAACCTTACACGCCCACCGGCTGCTTTGCGCGCACCGGGACTGGCGTGAGCCAGTTGTGCCGGTCGGCTTTCTCGCCGCGCACGATCGCGTAGAACTCTTTGGCCAACGCTTTGGTGACCGGTCCTACACCCTTGCCCACCTTGATCTTGTCGATCGAGCGAATGGGCGTGACTTCAGCAGCGGTGCCGGTGAAGAACACTTCGTCAGCGAGATAGAGCATCTCGCGCGGAATCATCTGCTCAACGATAGGAATGTTCAGGTCGCGCGCGATCTGCAGGATCGAGTCGCGTGTGATGCCGGGCAAAACCGAGTTGCCCAGCGGAGCCGTGATCAGCTTGTCGCGGTGCACCACAAACAGATTCTCGCCTGAGCCTTCGCTGACGTATCCATTCACGTCGAGCGCAATGCCTTCCACGTAGCCGTTGACGATGGCTTCCATCTTGATGAGCTGCGAATTCATATAATTCGCGCCCGCCTTCGCCATGGCCGGCAGGGTGTTGGGAGCAAGGCGCGTCCACGACGAGACGCACACGTCGCAGCCTTCGCTCTCGCCGCCAAGGTATTTGCCCCAAGGATAGTTGATGATATAGACCTCAGTGGGCGAGTTGAATGGATTGACGCCAGCTTCGCCATATCCTCTCAGGATGATCGGGCGCACGTAGCAGGGCCATACGCCATTGTGACCGACGGTTTCGAGCATGCCCTTGATGATCTCGTCGCGCGTGAAGGGCACATCGATGCGATAGACCTTGGCCGAGTCGATGAGGCGCTGAATGTGTTCGGTGGTGCGAAAGATGGCCGGGCCAGTGGGCAGGTCGTAGCAGCGAATGCCTTCGAAGACCGATGAGCCATAGTGGATCACGTGCGACATGACGTGGATGGTAGCGTCGTCCCAGTTGATGAGCTTGCCGTTGTGCCAGATCTTGTCGGTCTTCTGGATCGCCATCGAGACTCCTTGGTCCTATCAGTGTGGTCGGTCAGTGTGGCAACGAGGCGGAAGCTTTGCTCCGGGCACGAGGGACAGGCGCGAACCCCACCAGCGTTACAGGACATTATATCTGAGCCGGCGAGGGGTGGTCTGAGGCCAGAGTGGGGGTGGGGTGGAGGGTGAAAAGTGGAGAAGTGGTCCTGCAGGAACACAAGTGCGGTGGGTGGAAAGTGTTCCTATTTTACATTGTGCAATACTTAATTGTACATACATTATGGCACATAAAATGTAAATCGTGTGGATTGTTGAGGTTGCGGAGGGGCGATATGGCGCTGGGCGGGGATGGTAAGTCCTACCGGTGCTTTGCGACGGTTCGGAATGACAGAAAAAACACAAGGTCCTTCGACTCGCGCGCTCGTTGGAGCGCGCTCCGCTCAGGATGACAACAGTGAGCAGGTTCCTCGTCGGGGTGCGACTCGGATGACAAGTGCAAATCGGCTCGCACAGGATGACAACGATGTCGCCAAGAGCGCGACAAGGGTGGGGCACGGGCGTTTCTTTCGCCCCTGCGGGGCTGGTTATTTGTTTCCCTTCGGACCCACTGCATTTCTCACGCCGCTACGCGGCTCGGCTGCCGGCGGAGTCGTATTTGCGTGCTGAACGCGGCCCTGAAGGGCCGGTCTTCCACGGTATTCCAACCGCCTGATTCATCTCGCGGCGGCGCTGCGCTCGGCGGACAAGGCAGGCGGACGGGAGCGTCCGCCCCACACAACCGTTTCACTCCTCCTACTTTCCGATTTCTTACTTTCCGATCACGAATAAGTGGCCGTTGTTCTGGCTGTACTCTTGGCCGGAGTGGTCGATGGCCATGGGCGTATAGGCGGCGCCGAGGGCTTCGAGCAGAAAGATTTTCTGCAGCGGGGTGGTGAAGACTCCGGTGCGGCCTTGCGGGATCGAGTAGACGTGGCCGTCTTCGCTGGTGACGTAGACGATGCCTTTTTTGTCGATGACGGGGGCGTTGACGCACCACTCGTATCCCCAGGGATTGGTGGTGGTGTAGTTGGTGTTCTGGAACGACCATTCGACGTTCATGTGGGGATCGATTTGCGAGACGTAGTAGACGGCCGGCACCGCGGTGCAGACGGGATTGTTGAAGTAGCAGTAGGCGGGCACGGGATAGTGATTGTCTTTGACGACGAGAGAGTAGGTGCCGTCGTGCTGGTAGACGGCGGGAGTGTTGTCCCAGCCGAAGGTGTAGGCGTTGAGGAAGTTGCCCTTGCGGTCGAAGTGGACGAGGTGTCCGCGGGAGTAGTTATAGTCGTCGAGGGTGCCGAGGACAACGGAGTCGTCGGGGAGGACGGTGGGCGTGGACGAAGCCTGGTCGCTGAGATAGGCGTTGCCGTAATGATTGGTGGCGGGTGAGACGCCGATGGCGGTTCCGTAGCGGCAGGAGTTGGGCATGTTGGTGACGCCCTGGGGAGCGATGGGCAGGAGGACGCCGCATCCGTCTTTAAGGATGTGCTTCATGGGACGCGACCACTTCAGAGTGAGATCGGGATTGACGGCGATGAAGTAGGTTTCCTGCATGTTGAAGTGGGCCATGCTGGCGGTGTAGATGGTGCCGTCGTGGGCGACGGCGGGAGCCAGATTGAGGGGCGGGCGCTGGGATCCGCAGCGATTGTTGATTGGCTCGGCGTCGGGCGAGGGAGGCCAGGGAAGATCGTTTTCGTTATAGAAAAAGCCGGGGCAGTCGAGCGAGCCGGAGGCGGGAGCTCCGGGAGTAAGGGTGCGGTAGGTGACGGTGGCGGAGGAATCGTCGGGGGAGACTTTGACGAACCAAGCGCCGACGATGTCTTTCCATCCCCAGGGATTGCCGGTGGTGGAAAGTTCGAGGGTGGTGTAGTAGATGCTGCCGTCGGCGGCGGCGGTGAGCGGACTGGAGACGAAGGTGGCGGCGGGATTGATGGAGATGGCGGCGAACGGGTTGATGTGGGCGACGTACTGGCCGGTCTGGAGATCGACTTTCCAGAGCGTGCCGGAAGCGCCCGGGGAATACAGGTAGCCGTTGGCGAGGGCGGGATGGAAGACGGGCTCCCAGCCGAGAAGGCCAGGGAATCCTTGATCGATGTTGGTGGCGTTGGTGGGGGGCTTCCAGTCGGAGGCGAACATCCAGGCGAGAACGGGAGAGCCATTCTGCCAGTTGTAGCGGGCGACGTTCCAGATCAGGTAATTCCACGTGTTGGGGCCGCACTGGGCGCCGTAATACCACTGGCCGACGGGCTTGCAGTTAATGTATTTGCCAGTTTTCTGGATCATGTAAAAGCTGTCGCTATCGATGAGCGTGGACATGTAGTGGGCGGTGAGGACGGACTCGCCGTAAATGGCTTCGTTCTCGTTTTTTTCCTGCGTGGTGAAGGGGTCGTAGACGATGTCGGTGAGCTTGCGGTTGAGAGGCTGGCCGTCGATGTAGACACGGCCGGTGTGGTGCGAGTTGCGGGCCCATTGCGACCAGAAGGCGCGGTGGTTGTGTCCGAAGGCGGAGAGAAGCAGGACGGCGGTGATGAGAAGAAGGAAGATGAGGGCGAAGTGGGGGCGGGGCGCGGGCTTCAGCGTTTTTTCGGGCATGGGGATTGGACCTCCGGAGGGTACGGCGTTTTGGGCGGACGGATTGTACTCCAGCTTCGGGAAGGTAGTTGTCACGAGAGGGAATTACTAAGGAAGGTCGCCCCGCGCGTATTGCGCCGCTCGGCGGCCCTGGTGTCCTTGACTTGCGCGAATCGGCGCTCGCTCAGGATGGCCGCGAAAAGCAGTTTCCTCACCGCCGCTTTGCGACGGTTCGGAATGACAAGAGAAACACAAGGTCCTTCGACGGCTTCACAACCTCGTCCCATGTGGAGACACGAGCGTGGGAACAGTACACCGAGTTTTTTAACGGGATCATGAAAAAACCAGGGTGTGCCTTGACAGCGGTTGGGGGCGGGCGGAGAATACGGGGCAACTTTACTTTCCCCGGCAAGTCCTTTGGCCTCATTCCCTCCAGCCAAAGCCATTTTCGAACAATTCTCGCGCGAAGGAGTACCACCATGCCATTCGATGTTTTGAGTAAGGGAAAGCTCACTGCACTGAAGGACGCCGCAGACACGCTGGCCATTCTGGGGATGGAAAAAGCGCAGGAAGTTCTGGCGGAGATCAATCTTCTGCTGGAGCTCTTGCAAACGGCCGGTTACGGAGTGGGCAGTCTGGATTTCGAGTTGACCCTGCCGCCGAGGGTGACGATCAAATTGAAAACCGGTCCGGCGGTGAAAGAAGAGAAGTTGAGTGCGATCCTGCACGACCATGCCGACAAGAAAGTGGTGACGACGATCGTTGCGTCGCTGATTCAGGCAAACCGGCTGCGAAGTTCGGTTACGGTGGAGACACTCGAACTCTCAGAAGTGCAGATTATGCTGACCACGAGTCCGAATATCACGCTGCAATGGAAAGATAAAGAAAAAGGGCGGTCAGAGGCAGCGTAGGGCGGGGGGGCATGCAGGCTCCAGTTCTTGCCGGTGAGAGGAGAAGTGTGTCGACAGCAGCCTACACGGCTGAAGAGAACGGACGCAGAAGGCGGCCGAAGGCGATCGAAGCGATGGAAACCACGCTCATGGGGATGACGAAGTGGAGGTTATGAATTGCGGCGGCGTAGGAAGTGCGGAAATCGGTGGCGAAGCGAAGGCTGTTGAAGTCGTTGGGATCGTAAACCATCGGAATGGAATCGCCGCGGTGGATGTGCTTGGACCATGCCGCCATCTCGTTGGGGTCGGAGGATCGATAGCCGATGTCGACGATGGAATGGTGGACGAGAGCCTGTGGAGTGTAGGTGACGTGGCAGCGGAATCCGTACTCGAAGTTGGCGTGGGGTTCAGAGCCGCCGTGCTGCACCAGGATGTGATAGTTTTTCGCAGGAGTCGACGCTGGCCTGCACGTGGGGCCATTCAGCGAGGCGATCGTGGATGGTGTGAAAGGCGAGGGCGCTGAGGACTCCGGTTAGGATCGCCACGGAGGCGGCGACATATCCGATGGCGAGCAGGCCGGAGGAGATGGTGCGGCGTTGTTTTTGTGCTGGAGAAAGGTCGTCGGTGCGGTCGATCTCAACGCGATCGTTCTCAGTACAAATGTTCTGCGTACAAATGTTTTCAGCACGAAGGCCCTCGGTATCCTGCGGCAGGGGTTGGGCGGAGGGTTGCCGCTCACCAAAGATGGTGATGATGTCGCCGTAGTCGGTCATCGTAAGTCGATTCCGCGTAAGTCAATTCGGCTCAGTTTGCTCCGTACTTGGTATCGGAAAGTGCGGCCTGTACGGTGGTGGCGGCGGGGAGTTCATCGCCGCGGAAATATTTGACTTTGTCTTTTGCGCCGTCTTTGGCGGCTTTCTGATCTTCCTCTCTCATCTCAGGCATGGCCGTGAAAGGCTTGGAGTAGTCATTGGCCGCGTTCCAGAACAAGAATCCGATGCCGCCTTTGGCGCGGGCGGTCTCGACCTGAATCTTGATGTATTCGGGCGAGTAAGTCTTGGTGCGCCAATGGAAGGCTTGCAGCCAGGGACGGATGACGACGCCTTCCCCCTTCGTAATCAGTTCGAAGCGATCCATGGATTCGCCGATGAAGTGGGCGGGTTCGTCGCCGGGATGAGGAATGTTGTCCATACCGAAGAAGTGCGAGGGATAGATCATGGGTGAGAGCACGTCGCAATAACGGGCCATTTGCACGATGTCCTGGCCGGTGTGGTTGAGGTCGACGGGACGTTGCCAGGCCATGACGCCGAAGACGTCAAGCGAGAGCAGAACGCCGGTGGGATGGAGTTCGGCGTAGGCGTGTTTGAGGAATCCGGCGATGACGTCGGAGCGCTGGATGCCGTGCGTCGCTTTGCACGGCTTTGTTTCGGAGGTGGAGGTTTTAGTGTCGGCAGTTGGGACCGTTCCGCCTCCCCTTCGACTTCGCTCAGGGTTGGCGGGACGGGCGAGGCGCCCGTCACCACATGAGTGTTGCCCGTCTTCGGCTTGCGCGGCTACTGCCTGCGTCGCGTCCGGTTGCTGGCCTTGGAAGACAAATTGGGCATCGGCCTGGTCGCCCTCGGCGGGGAAGCGGACGTAGTCGAACTGGATTTCGTCGACGCCGAGCTGGGCGACGTATTTGGCGAGCGCGATGTCGTAGTCCTGAACTTTGGGGTTGGAGGGATCGGTCCAGACGAGTTTCCCGTTTTCGCGCCACGCGGTATGGTTCTTGCGCGACTGGACGGCGAGTTCGGGATGGGTCACGACAAGGTGCTCGTCGCGGAACATGGCGATGCGGGCGATGGCGTGCATGTTCTGCTGATGCAGGAAGTGCACGAACTTGGGCACGTCGTGAATGTAGACCTTGTGTTCTCCGAGCAGAGGGTGGTCGAAGGGAATGTTGACGCTGCCGTCGGAATCTTTGATATCGAAGACGACGGCGTTGCCGCCGACCTCGCGCCAGTGCTTGATGATGCGGATGCCGTGATCGCTGGCGGCCATGACTCCCGTAAGGTAGACGGCCCGGACTTCGAAATCCTTGGGAACGGGGATGGTGTGTTCCACGATTGGGGCCGCGAGAATGCCGGGGATTACGACCTGCTGGTTTGCCTTGAGAATACTAGTGGATTCGGGGATATGATTCGCGGCGCGGATGGCATCGGCGAGTTCCGAAGAAGTGAGATAAGATGTCTTGCCCAAATGGCGGCGGGCAACCGTGGGGATGGCCTCACCACGCAGGGCGGTATAGATTTCGGTGCCGGGAGCGGCGGTAAGCTTGGGTTCAGGGATCGAGGGCTGGGCAGGCGCCGTTGTCTTTGTCAACATTCCGCTGACCGGCTGAACTTTGACTGGCGATGAGGAGGATGCGACGGCTGGTTTGGCGGTTTGCGCCTGCACGTAGAAATCGGCCGCGGAGTGCGGGCTGAGACGCCAGGCAGCGGCGCCGAAAACAAGACAGCAAACCCCCGTGACGATGCGGAACGACGAAAGGCGCAAGCGATCCTCCGAACCTACCCGATTGGATGGTAGCGGCGGGCTGTGGGAGTCGCTAGTTACGGGTGGAGTAACACCTTGTGAGTAGCGAGTACCGAGTACCGGGCAAGTGCGCGGGATCCGGCACCCAGAATCTAGCTGCTAACACACACCTAAAAACTGACCACCGCCCCTGTCCTTTCGCTCGGTACTCGGTACACGGTGCTCACAACATCCCTGCGCATGTTCCTTCCGCGATGGTGCAAAGCTTTTCGCATCGGGGTTGTGGAGGGGCAAGGGAAACGCGGGCGGAGCGAGGTTAGAATCCGCTAACCTATAGTGGATGCAGGAGTTGCCATGGGGTCGGGCGGGAGCGATTGCGTGGCCAGCGGCTTGCTTATTTCCAATCCAACTGAATGTGGGGAAGTGGGCGGGAAAGCTCGAGTAAGCGTACAAAAATGGCGCATCCGATGAATGGGGTGAAAGCATCGGAAATAAGTCCCAGGGAATCCGGAAATAACCATAGAAGAGCCTGAGAAAGGCCAAACGAAAGGGAAAAATGCCTGAGCGCTTCGGGCAACGACTTATGAGAACGAATCTAGCAACTGTGCTCGATCCGAACCGTCGCAGCAACGATGCCGGGGAGTTTGAGGCAGCCCTGCGCCGCCGCATTGTGGGGCAGGACCAGGCGATCGAAAAAGTCGTGGAGATATACCAGATGTTTCTGGCCGGGCTGAATCCGCCGGGGCGTCCGGTGGGAAATCTGCTGTTTCTTGGGCCTACCGGGTCGGGCAAGACGCGCGTGGTTGAAGCCATGGCTGAGGCGCTGTTTGGGGATTCGCGGGCGTGCATCAAGATCGATTGCGCCGAGTTCCAGCACTCGCATGAAATTGCCAAGCTGATCGGCTCGCCTCCGGGATATCTGGGACACCGCGAGACGCATCCCTTGTTGACGCAGGAAGCGCTGAACCAGTGGTTCACCGAGAAGCTGAAGCTCTCGATTCTGCTGTTTGACGAGATCGAGAAGGCGAGTGACTCGCTGTGGCAGCTGCTGCTGGGAATTCTGGACAAGGCGACGCTGACCTTGGGCGATAACCGGCGCGTGGATCTGTCGCAGTGCATCATCATTATGACGTCGAATTTGGGCGCGGGCGAGATGATGAACCTGGTGGATGGCGGGTTCGGATTTGCGCCGAAAACGGTGGAAGTTGACGAATCGTTTGACGACAAGATTCAGCGGACGGCGGTTGAGGCGGCGCGGCGCAAGTTTACGCCGGAGTTCATGAACCGCATCGATAAGACCGTGGTGTTCAAGACGCTGCGCGATGAGCATCTGTCGCAGATTCTGGATATTGAGTTGGGCATGGTGCAGCAGCGCGTGCTGATGGCTGCGGGCACGAATCAGTTCGTATTCAACTGCACGACGGCAGTGAAAGAGTATTTGCTGCGGGAAGGGACGGATCCGCGGTATGGGGCGCGGCATTTGAAGCGTGCGATCGAGCGGAATCTGGTGTTCCCGCTGGCGAA
>JASHOT010000260.1 GCA_030040965.1 Candidatus Sulfotelmatobacter sp.
GCCTTTTCCACGTGCAGGTGTTTGCCGTTGAGCGTGATCGCATTCCCTGCGACCGCTTCGCGCCAGATTTGCAGGAACTCGTCGGTGACTTCGTAGCGTTCATCGTGCGAAAGGAAGACGCCGTCGCCGAGAGCTTCGTCCGGGTCGCCGCCGGTCACAACATTAATAAGAAGACGTCCACCAGAAAGGCGGTCGAATGTAGCTGCCATGCGGGCGGTGGCAGTGGGAGACGTGATTCCCGGGCGTATCGCCACCAGGAACTTCAGTTTCGTGGTCACTGGAACCAGGGTCGAAGCCACAACCCATGCGTCTTCACAAGATCGTCCGGTGGGCAGAAGCACGCCCTGAAATCCAAGCGTGTCCGCTGCTTGCGCTACCTGCTTCAGATAAGAATAGCTGACGCTGCGGGCTTGTTCCGTCGTGCCAAGATAACGTCCATCGCCGTGCGTGGGTAAGAACCAGAAGACTTCCATCGGTCGCAGCCCTTTCTCAATTCGGATCTTCGCAACAAGGTCCGTAACGAGTTTGGCAATTGTCGTGCCAATACGCGTGTGTGCGTCGAGCAGCGAAATTGCCGTTTTTCAGCCATTTCGGTGGAGATCGGATCGTCGAATCTACGGCGATTGCTGCTGCAGCAACACTCAATCAGCAGTTCTGCTGCTGTAGCAGCAGCCTGGCGGTTGAGCTGAACGACCCGCGTGGATAGCGATATGGCCATATTGCCTGCAATGAACGAAGCTACAGACGTGACCCTCGAGGCGCTACCCTGTCAGCTTGCCTTTGAGAAGGCCGATCAGTTGGCGCGAACGTTCGCGCAAACCGCGGTCGAGCGCGATAAACGTGGAGGCACGGCAAAAGCGGAGCGCGACTTGCTGCGCGAAAGCGGGCTGCTAAATCTCATCATTCCGCCACCATTGGGCGGTTGGGGCATGAATTGGCCTGACACGATGAAGATTGTGCGAATCTTTGCCCGCGTCGACAGTTCGATCGCACACCTGTTCGGATTTCAGCATCTGATGCTCGCCTCGGTCCTGCTCTACGGATCGCAAGCGCAGAGCGATTGGCTGCTTTCCGAAACCGCCCGCAACAGTTGGTTCTGGGGAAACGCTCTAAACCCTCTTGATAAGCGGACCTCTCTGACCCCGGCGCAGCCTGATGGATACTTGATCAACGGCCGCAAAAGCTTCTGCTCGGGAGCAGTTGATTCCGACATGTTGATCGTTTCGGCGATCCGGGCGCAGGACCAGAAGTTCATGGTCGCTGCCATTCCCTCGAGCCGAGACGGCATTCGCATCCACAACGACTGGGACAGCATGGGCCAACGCCAGACCGATAGCGGTACCGTGGAATTCCGTGACGTGATTGTGGCGAATGATGAATTTTTGGTAACACCCGGCCCGCTGGGCAGCACGCGCGCTTCTTTGCGATCGTGCATTGCCCAGTTGAATTTCAGCAATATTTTTCTCGGGCTTGCGGAAGGAGCGTTTGCTGAGGCCCGAGACTACACGCTGGCGCAGACCCGTCCGTGGATCGCCGCCACGGGAATCGGAAGCGCGAGCGAGGATCCCTACATCCTTGAACACTACGGGCGCTTCTTCCTCCATCTGCAAGCCGCACAGGCTTTGACCGATATCGCCAGCGAGTCGCTGCAACGCGCGTGGGAGAGTGGTGACGCCATCACGGAAAATCAGCGCGGTCGGTGTTCGATCGACATCGCTGCTTCAAAGGCGACCACGACGAAGGTCGGATTGGAAATCACCAGCGAGATGTTCGAAGTCATGGGAGCCCGAGCCGCGGCTGCTCCGGCGCGACTCGATCGCTACTGGCGCAATCTGCGCACCCACACGCTACACGACCCCGTCGATTACAAGTTTCGTGAACTGGGAGACTGGGCGCTCAATCACAAGCTTCCCAAGCCGAGCTTTTACTCGTGAGGACCAGCATGCAGAAAAATGTGACGATCTCCAGGCCAGGCGCAAAATCGATGCTGGTTCTCCTGCTAGGCATTCTATTGGTCACCGTGCAGACCTCCTACGGTCAGAAGTCCGGCGTGTCGGAAAACATCATCCACATCGGTTATCAGAAATATGGAACGCTGGTGCTGCTGAAGGCTCGCGGCACATTGGAAAAACACCTGTCGCAAATTCACGTCGATGTGCAATGGACCGAATTCCCCGCTGGACCGCAGTTACTTGAAGGACTCAATGTTGGCAGCATCGATTTCGGAACAGTTGGCGAGGCGCCGCCGATTTTTGCTCAGGCGGCCGGCGCCGACATTGTCTATGTTGGATATGAGCCGCAGGCATCGGCGGGTGAGGCTCTGATCGTTCCCAAGAATTCGCCGATTAAGTCCTTGAACGACCTCAAAGGCAAGAAGGTCGCCTTGAATAAAGGATCGAACGTTCACTACTTACTCGTGAAGCTTCTCGAAAAAGCTGGGTTGAAATACGGCGAAATCGACGCGATCTATTTAGCTCCTGCGGATGCGCGGGCTGCCTTCGAGCGCGGCAGCGTCGACGCGTGGGTGATCTGGGAGCCGTTTCTGGCGGCTGCGCAAAACCAGACCGACGCACGAATCGTCGAAGATGGGGCAGGGTTGGTCAGCAATCATCAGTTCTTTCTCGCCTCGCGCAACTATGCGCAGAGCCGTCCAGACGTCGTCCAGATTGTTTTGAGTGAGCTTGCAGCCGTGGACGACTGGGCGAAGGAGCACCTCAGCGATGCCGCAACCGCGCTGCAACCGCAGATTGGCCTGGATCACGCCACGCTGCAACTGGCGCTGTCCCGCGGAGGTTACGGTGTGAAGCCCGTGACAGAAGCGGTGATGTCGGAACAGCAGCAGATCGCCGATGCCTTTTACAACCTGCGGTTGATCCCAAAACATATCAACGTTCGCGATGCCACTCTTGGTGATCTGCAAGCCCAGGCCAGACACTGACCCGAAAACGTATGCCCGACCATCCGCAGAAAGCATTCCCAATCACCGGTCGATGGCGCGCGATCGGTCACGGTTTGGCGCCATGGGTGGTGCCAGTCGCCTTGTTATTTTTCTGGCAGTGGGCATCTTCCGCCGGATGGCTGCCTTCACGCTTCTTGCCCTCCCCTCGTGCCGTCGTGAAATCCTTTCTGGACTTGAGCGCCTCGGGCGAACTTTGGACGCATGTTCGAGTGAGCACCGAGCGCGCTTTTTCCGGATTCGCAATCGGCGGCGTTCTGGGCCTTGTCCTGGGCCTGCTCACCGGGTCGTTTCGCTGGGTGGAGACTTTGCTCGATACCACGTTGCAGATGATCCGCAACATCCCAGCGCTGGCTTTGATTCCGCTAGTGATTCTGTGGTTTGGTATCGACGAATCGGCCAAGTTGTTTCTCGTCGCACTCGGAGTTTTCTTCCCGGTCTACATCAATACGTTTCACGGCATTCAGTCGGTTGACCGGGGATTGCTCGAGATGGGCCGCACCTACGGGCTTTCAGGCTGGCGTCTGTACCGCGAAATCATCCTGCCCGGTGCATTGCCGTCGATTCTGGTAGGAGTGCGATTTGCCTTGGGATTCATGTGGGTGATGCTGATCGTGGCGGAGACGATCTCTGCTCGCTCCGGTATCGGCTATATGACCATGAACGCCCGCGAGTTCATGCAAACCGATGTCATGGTCGTGGGGATTTTGCTGTACGCGTTGCTCGGCAAGATGGCCGACCTGCTGGCGAAAGGGATGGAACGTTATTGGCTGCGCTGGCACCCGGCCTACCAGACGTCGCGATAAGAATCATGGCTACGATTTTGAATCCGGAATTGGTGGCGCCTCCGCAAAGCCGGCCTGCTCGCGGCGTATCAGTTTTGCTGGAAGATGTCAGCATTGCACTGGGTGGGCGCACCGTATTGAAAAACTTCCACGTCGAAATTGCGGCTGGGGAGTTTGTCGCGATCGTTGGCCGGAGCGGCTGCGGGAAGAGCACTCTGCTCCGTTCGATCATCGGTCTCGAGACGCCGCAGGCAGGGCGCATCGCCGTCGGCGAGTCGGTGGATCGAAACGGCAAGCCCGACATCCGCATTATGTTTCAGGATTCGCGATTGCTACCCTGGAAAAGAATTTTGCCGAACGTAACTTTGGGTCTGGCGACTTCCTTCATTCCGGAGGCGAAACGGGTGCTGGATCAGGTGGGACTTGCGGATCGGGCGCGAGACTGGCCTGCGACGCTATCGGGAGGCCAGCGTCAACGCGTCGCTCTAGCGCGTGCGCTCGTCCATGATCCGGCACTATTGCTTCTCGACGAACCATTAGGCGCGCTGGATGCTCTTACGAGAATCGAGATGCAGCAACTGATTGAAGCAGTTTGGACGAATCGTGGGTTCACCGCGGTTCTCGTGACGCACGATGTCGCCGAAGCTATCACACTCGCGGATCGCGTCGTACTGATCGAAGGAGGTCGGGTCGCGCTCGATGAAGTCGTGAACATGCCCCGTCCGCGCACTCGCGGCAGCGCCAAGTTCGCGGCCCTCGAGGAGAAAATCCTCAGTCGCGTCCTAAATGTAGCCCAACGAAATATTGAAGGAAGACCTTTTTTAGAGACCAGGAGCCGGGATGCCCAATGACACTGTGAGCCAAGCGCTCTCGGTTGAGGAGGACTGCGCGCAAGCCGAGATCCATCCGCTGATCGCACAGCGTCGCACCCGGCGGGCTTTTTCCTCGAAACTCGTTGAGCCACAGGTTGTCAGAGCGCTGCTCGAAGCAGCGCGCTGGGCCCCATCATCGATGAACGAGCAGCCTTGGAGTTTCATCCTTGCCACACGCCAGCATCCCGTCGAGTTTGACCGCATGCTTGGCTGCCTTCTTGAATTCAACGTACCTTGGGCGCAGCACGCGCCCGTGCTTCTGCTGGCAGTCGCACGATCAAGCTTTTCTAGAAGTGGAGATGTCAATCGGCACGCGCTCTATGACGTGGGCCAAGCCGTAGCCGCTCTCACCTATCAAGCGATCGCCTCTGGTTTGACTGTTTGCCAGATGGCTGGATTCGACATACAGAAAGCGCGAAGCATTTACTCAATTCCCGACGACCACGAGCCGGTGGTTGTTGTAGCGATCGGGTATCAGGGCGATCCAGCGAATCTCCCGGAGAAAGTACGACGCAAAGAGATCGCCCCGAGAAAACGAAATTCCCTCGACCATTTCGTCTTTGAAGCGAAGTGGGGACAACCATCACGTTGGCAAGACAGTAGCCAAACTCAGAGAACTTGAAATCGGCATTACGATACTATCGCGCAAAATGGGAATAAAAAGGCGGGCCAATGAAACGGCCCGCCGTGTTCCAGTTGAACTGCTCGCATGCTCGCGTCCAGAACTACGGGGCAACCGCTCTCGGCGCAGGCCCCAGACCGCCATCGGGACTGGAACTCTGAACGATCTGCGTCTGCTTTTCGGTGGTTCCTGCTGCGGTTGACAGGGTTACTCCGATTGAAGTCGGGATAATCAGTCCGCCCATGTCGCCGCCCTTTTCCGAAGTGGTTGGTTCGTTCACTGCCGCCACGCCAATGTCTACGCCGGATCCATCGTACTGTTGGTAGTGCGAACGCAGCAACAGCAGACCACTATCCGTGATGGCGTAGCCAAACGGATTCTCCGCGGCCGTAATTGTTTGTTTCGATTCCGGCACAAAGTCGGGTACGTTAAGCACGGCTGCCTTTTCTGCCGCCGTAACCAGCGCCGAGGCATTGGTTCCCGCAGTGCCGGTGGCAATCAGTCGCAGCAGCGACCAAGCGCGGTAAGTGCCGTTGCGGAGGTTCGGATACGACGCTCCGTTGCCCCAAATTTGGTTTTCGGGACAGGGGAATGAATTGGCGCAGACTGCGGTAGGCAGGTCGGCCTGGCTAGGCAACTGGCCGGCGCTTGCTGGCTCGCCAGGATCGATGGTCTGTCCAATTCCGTATGTCGCCCAAATCGGATCCACGCCGTCGAGCTTGACATATCCGTAATTGGCGCTATCGGAGAGAACCTGGCCGCTGGTGTTAACGTTGCCGTAGCTGAAGTAGGCGTAGCCGATACCGTCGCGAGCGTTGGTAGAAAAGACCGACGAACTGTTCGAGTTGTAGACGGCCTTGATTTCTTCGCTGGTGCCAATCGTGCGCCAGCGTTGACCGGTGCCCGAGGCGCAAGCCGACGCGTAGCCGTTCAGTTGATAGCCGTTGGCCGGCGCGTTCACATTCGTCTCCTGCGATAAACCTACAACCGGGTTGGGATAAACCGTGGGATAGCGCGCTACCGTGGCTTCCACTGTGTTGTAGGTGCCGGATTGGGGATCACGGAGGAAGATATTGATCGGCCCCGCAAAAGCCGAGCCGAACGCGCCGCCATCGCAATCCGTTCCCGACAGGGCCCCTCTAAATATCTGCTGTGTGAGATCGCGAATCGTGAGAAAGAGATTTCAGACATCACTGATCGCCTTCTCGCCTCGGCACCAGATTCAATCGACACTCGAATCGAGGACCTGAAGCGGGCGGTCGAACGGGGAATTCAGAACCTCGGCGATCTCCTGAAGAAGAATGCCCCTTTAGCCAAACAGGAATTGCACAGTCATCTGCTCGGGGTCCAGATGAACCCGGTTCTGGATGGTGAAGGTTGGTGCTATTTTGCCGAAGGCACTTGGGATTTGATTGGAAATGCGCCAGTTGGACCGAGGCTGGTACAGCCTGAGGATGGGCGGTTTGGGTTGGTTGCGGGGGGTGGATTTGAACCACCGACCTTTGGGTTATGAGCCCAACGAGCTACCAGACTGCTCCACCCCGCATCTGGATGATAGCAATCGGCTTCCTGCCCCGTCAAACGGCTTGCGTTGCGGGTGGTGTCCTAATCGCGTGTCGGCATACTGCCCAGCGCTGAGTTGACCGCAAGACTTGAACTCACTCTACGAAACCATCGGGATCCGGGCGGTTCGCAGGTTGGGTTCTCGATGCCCCTACGACGCCCGCGGTCGAGTTTCCTGGTCGCGATTTGCCGGAAAAAATTTCAGAAGCAGACAAGTCTTCTAGCGCGCTACTCACCCTGAAAAACCCGGCATCCCAATCGCAGTCACAGCATCCAAAACCAGAGTATTCTGTTGCCACACTTTCTTTATCTGCTCAATCCGGGCCGCCAACCCGCAACTCAGGAGGATTCAGTTCATGCCGAAGCGAAACACTTCCGCCAACCACAGCATCAGCGCTCAACCCCGCCTCCATCAAAACGTCCGTGAAATTCAGGCCTACGGCACCGTTTCGCACGCGCTGCCGTTGGTGCTGGAAGAGCCAGTTCGTCTGGAGATGACCGAGCAACTCAACCTGTTGCTGGCCGACACCATCACCCTGCGTGATCTTTATAAGAAGTCGCACTGGCAAGTGGCCGGACCAACTTTCTACCAATTGCATCTGCTATTTGACAAACACTACGGGGAACAGGCAGAGCTGGTCGATTCCATCGCCGAGAGGATCCAACTACTGGGCGGAATCTCTCTGGCCATGGCACCTGATATTGCCGAGACCACGCGGATTCAGCGGCCGCCGCGCGGAAGGGAAGAACCGCCGGTGCAAATTTCTCGCCTGCTCGATGCCCACGAAATCATCATCGGCCATTGCCGCGAGCTGGCCAAGCGGGCCTCCGAACTTGGCGACGATGGCACCAACGATCTTGTCATCAGCGACGTTTTGCGCACCAACGAACTGCAGGTCTGGTTCATCAGCGAGCATCTGGTCGATGTTCCGCTGGTGCACGCTGTGGACCCGGGCGTTCGCAAGGCCGGATAAGGGGGAATCGAAGCTTCCTTCGATTCGAAATTTGTCCATTCGAAATAAAGAGGGCCGCGTAGCGGAAACGCGGCCCGGTATTTTCCGCCTCGTTCAGATTGTCACGTTTGTGCACTCGCCCTCGGACCTCCGCTCCGTACCGCGCTTCTTTCCAAATACAAACCTCTGCCGCCTTATGACTAAGAGTCATTCTTTTTCTGCTGGACTGCCAACAACATTCCCCGCGGCACAAACTGAATTGAAATCTGAAATCTGCTGCGATATCCTCCGTGACTTACAGTCAGTTCGGGACCGCCAATAAATCGCACTGCCGCTTTGCTATCGAACGGATCATAACCATGCAATCTTCGCTTGAACAGATTCTCTCCAGCTATAACGACCATGCCCCGCTCTCCGAGGCTTCAACCATCCCTGCCGCGTGGTATGTGGAGCCACGCATTGCCGAACTCGAGCGCCTTAACGTGTTCAGCAAAACATGGCAGCTGGTTGCGCGCACCGATCAAGTCGAAAAACCGGGTGAGTTTGTTTCCACGCGTCTCGCCGGAGAGCCTATTGTCGTGATTCGCGGCAATGACGGAACTCTGCGCGGGTTTTACAACGTTTGCCGTCATCACGCGGCCGCCGTTGTCACGCAGCCCTGCGGGCAAGCCTCGATTCTGCAATGTCCTTATCACGGCTGGAAGTATGGACTCGACGGATCGCTCAAAGGCATGCCGGAGTTCGAAGGCGTCGAGAACTTCGAACGCAGCGAGAACGGCCTGGTGCCAATCCGCGTTGATACCTGGGAATGCTTTGTATTCGTAAATCTCGATCCCGATGCGGTTCCGCTCCGCGAGTTCCTGGGCCGGCTCGCGAACCGCATCGCGTCCCTTGAGATCGGCAAGCTGCATTATTTCGATCGCAGAACGTACGACATTCACTGCAATTGGAAGGTCTTCGTCGATAACTATCTCGATGGCGGATACCATGTGCCCTATCTGCACAAGGGACTCAGCTCCGTGCTCGACTACAAGCAGTACACGATCGAAAATGAAGACCGCTATTGTCTGCAGTCGAGCCCCATGGTCTCATCCGACGAAGATGCCGCCACCGGAGCCACGCGCAAGGGCGATCGTGCCTGGTATTTCTGGCAGTATCCGAATCTGATGATCAACTGCTATGAGGGATACATGGATACCAACTACGTGATCCCGATCGACGCCGATCACTGCCGTGTGATTTTCGATTTTTATTTCGCGGATGTCAGCGATGCGCGCCGCTCCTACAACCAGCAATCCGTCGACGTGGGTAACCGCGTGCAGGATGAAGACCTGGGAATCTGCGAAGACGTGCAGCGCGGTCTCAAATCGCGCGCCTACGGCGCAGGACGTCTCTCGGTCCGTCGCGAGGCCGGCGAACAACTTTTCCACCGGCTGCTCGCCGCCGATCTGAAACGCGGCGTTACGCCATCGCTCGCCGCGGATTAGTTAATAACCATGTCATTCCGAACCGGCGCGAAGCGGCGGTGAGGAACCTGCTTTTTCGCTCTGAGATCAGGCCATTCGACGTTAGCTGGTAACACCGTCGGAACCATCATTATTCTTGCAGCTCTCGACGCATTGCGCGCAGATCGATTCCGAGTTGCTCCGCTTTCTTGTACAGGTGGCTGCGCTCAAGGCCAAGCGCTTTCGCGGCCATGCTCATGTTGTGATGGCTCCGTTTCAACTCCGCCAGAATTACTTCGCGCTCGAAAGACTGCACGCGCTCGGCCAGCGGTCCGGAGCCAACGGGACCAGACAGCGTGGAACTTCCTGCGGAAGTTTTTGGCATCGCCATCTGCACGGTTCCGAGGTCAACCTGACCCTCGGCCGCAAGCAGCATCAGCCGCTCCACCATGTTTCTCAGTTCCCGAACATTTCCAGGCCACGTATACGACTGCAATGCTTCCATCGCGTCGGGAGCAAACGGAACCGGCTTCCATCCATTCTGTGCGCACACCTGCGTGGCGAAATGCTCGACCAGCGCCGCAATATCCTCGCGCCGCTCCCGCAGCGGCGGCAGCACAAGCGGGAACACGTAAACGCGATGGAATAAATCCTGGCGGAACTTTTCCTCGCGCACTCGCGCCTCCAGATCACGATGCGTCGCGACCACCACGCGAACATTCACAACAATTGGCTTATCGCCGCCGATACGCTCGACTTCTCCTTCTTCGAGCACGCGCAGAAGTTTCGCCTGCATGTTCAAGGGCATATCGCCAATCTCATCGAGGAAAATCGTTCCCTGGTCCGCCTGTTCAAACTTTCCGACGTGACGGCCGGAAGCGCCAGTGAAAGATCCTTTTTCGTGGCCAAAAAGTTCCGACTCGATCAACTCTGCCGGAACGGCAGCGCAATTTAACGTGACGAAGGGACCCGCTGCCCTCGTGCTGCGCTCATGAATCGTTCTCGCGACGAGTTCTTTGCCAGTCCCAGTTTCACCGAAAATGCAGACGCGCGACTCGCTAGCCGCGACACGCTCCAGTTGCGCCATCACGCGGCGCATCGCCTCGCCTTTCCAAACAATCTCGTGCTTGCCCAGCCGCTGCCGCAGTTGTTGGTTCTCATTCTCCAGGCGCTGCAGCTTCAGGGCATTATCAACGGTGAGTAAGAGCTTGTCGCTGGAGATCGGTTTTTCCAGAAAATCCAATGCTCCCAGCCGCGTGGCCCGCACCGCCATCTCGATATGCGCCTGCCCCGACATCATGACCACCGGCGCCGTTACGCCCTGCTGCTTTAATTCTTCGAGCAGTGTCAGTCCGTCTTTGCCGGGCATCACAACATCCGACAAAATCAAATCGAACGATTTCCCTTTCGCCAGTTCGAGAGCCTTTGCAGCGCTGTCGCACACTGTGGCTTCGTGCCCGGCCAGGCGAAAGGCGCGCGAAAGCGACGCCAGAGTGTTGGCTTCGTCATCGACGATCAGCAGATGTGCTTTGCGTGGCAAACGTCCTTCCTTTCCGAAAACTATTTAAGCATTTTCGCTCGTCATGGCCGCGCTGTTCGCAAGCGCTTCTCGGCCGCTCCGCAACTCGATAATAAATGTCGTTCCTTTTCCCGGCTGACTGCGCACGTTGATTGTGCCTCCGTGATCGCTGACGACCGACTGCACGATGGCCAGTCCCAGGCCGGTTCCGTGCTGCTTGCTCGTGTAGTACGGGGTGAAAATGCGATCGCATTCCTCCGGCGTCAGCCCCGATCCGGTGTCGGAAATTTCCATGATCGTCTTTCCGTCGTGACCCCGGCTGCGCAGCGTCAGCGTGCCTCCATTCGGCATCGCATCCATCGCATTCAACACGAGATTCGAAATCGCGCGATGCAGCAGCTCCGCATCAGCCGCGATCGGTGCAAGATTCTCTTCCAATTCCAGGTTGCAGGTGATCGCCTCTCGTCCATCCGCGTGAAATTGCGCTTGGAATAACTGTGCCACGCCACGCAGAATTTCATTCACCTCGACCGCTTGCAGTTGCGGATGCGGCATCTTGGAAAAATCGCTGAAGCGGCCAATGATCGTCTTGAGATTGGAAATCTCCGCCAGCAGCGTTCGCGAGCTTTCGCGAAATACTTCCTCGAACTGCTCCGGGCTCTGCATCCGCGCCCGCAGAAGATTCTCGACCGTGAGCTGCAGCGGAAACAGAGGATTCTTCAATTCATGAGCGAGCCGCCGTGCCAGTTCGCGCCAAGCCGCGACGCGCTCCGCCTGCACCAGACGTTCTTTCTGAGTCAGCAACTCCGTCGTCATGCGGTTGAAGGAGTTCGCCAACTCCGCGATTTCATCGTTGCCCGGCACATCAACAACCGTATTCCAGTTTCCCGCGGCCACATCTCGCGCTGCCGCTGCCAGTTGCTCGACCGGTCGCGTCACCCGCGCGGCTGCCCAACTGCTCAGCAGGATTGCCAGCACAATTCCCGCTCCGCCCACGAGCAACGCCGAGTTGCGAATGCTGCGCTTCAACTCGACATACGGCCTTCGCGAGTTGCCGATCAGCAGAATCGCCAGCAGCGCCGGATTCTTGCCAGCGCCCATTAGCGGAATCGCGTGAAAGATTTCGTCGTCCGCCTGATCCGGCGACCAACGAACTACTGCAGCCATTTCCTGCCTGTACTGCCGCACCGCATCGATCAGACTCTCGAATTTCTCTGCCGGCCTTGTCGAATCTGACGTCTTTCCTGCCCCAGCATCAAGCAGCAACTCCGGCGAAAAATGTTCTGCCTGATTCTGATACAGCAGAACCCGCATGCCTGCCGGCAAATCGGGAGTGGACAAAAAAGTTTTGTCCAGCCGTCGCCCGCCAATCACATAAATCGGATGATCACCGATTCCCACGGCGCGTACGGCAAAAAGGCCGAGCGCGCTCGCATCCTGCAAATCTTCATTCTTTAGAAATGCGTCCTGCCCACTCGCAGCCGAAAGCGTTTCAAATGCGTTATCGGGATACCCGAATTTTGCCGGCCACTGCGCCGACGAAATTATGACTCCGCGATCATTCACAAATTCCAGAAAGTCGAGCTGATGACTTTCCGCGAAGGATTGCGCCAGCTCGAAATAACCCGCCGTGTCTCCCGGATTCGCATTCAGCGCAGTGGTCATACGAATTGCCGCTTCCGAATTGGCGATGTTCTCCACGCGCCGCGCGATCTCGGCGCCCTGCTCCTTGAACGCGCGCTGGAATTGCGACACCAGCGCCGCCGTTCGCTGATCCTCCATGCTTTCAAATGCCGGACGCGTTACCGCGAGCACGAGTCCGGCAACCGCCGCGACCGACACGAAAACGGTCAGTGCAAATACAGTCAGCAATTTGCGCCGGAACATCATGGCTTCCGGCCCTCCAGCCAGGCGCTGGCCAGGCTCACAGTTCCATCCAGCCTGATCTCGAGACCGTTGAGATTTCCGCTGCTCCCGTAGGAAACCGGCAGTTGCAGCAAGGGAATCAGTTGCTGTGTCTGCAACAGAGTTTGCTCCGCGGCATACATTTCTTCCACCGAGCCGCTCGTCCGCGGCAAGGGCGATCCCATCAACAGCGCCGTATAAGTAAGATCAATCCACGGATCCGCCGACACGAGCGGAATACGCACGATTCGCAAATCCGCAGAAGCTGAAACTGTGGGCTGCAGGGAAAACCCGGCATCCTTCGCATTTAATGTCACACGCTCCGCCAGCACTCTCGCCAGCGGATCGCTTGCGTCGTACTGGATGGTCCTGCTGGGAATCGCGTGCATTGCGGAACGAGCTTGTTCCAACTCCGCTCGAGCCCTCGCCAAATCGAAGTCAGCCGGAAACGCAAATCCATAACCGCTCAGCCAATTGGGAAGAATGCTCGCAGTGGCTTGCCCTTCACCCTGCAGCAATACGCTGCGAATCGATCCGCGATCAATGCTCAATGACAGCGCTGCGCGCAAATTCTTCTCTTCAACAGAAGTTGCCTCGCGGGCGAACAACAACGCTACCAACTCGACTAGTCTCGAACTCACGACATGGTGCTTCTCGAGTGAAGCGCGATGCAGTTGCTCCGGCGCGATCTCGACGAGATCGGCCTGGCCCAAATCGAGCGCTGTGAGCTGATCGCGAAAGCTCTTGCCCATTTCAATTTCAACGCCGTCGAGGAACGGACGCCCAGCCCAGTAATTGTCATTCGCAGCGAACGTTAGTTTCTTTCCTGGATTCCACTCCATCGCCCGGAATGGCCCTGTTCCGTAGGGCCTGCCGTCCCCATTTCTCTTTGCAATCGCATTGCGTGGCAACGCGAGTTCGGCTGGCAATTCCGGATCGCCATCCTTCACCTCAATCACAACCGAATCGCCATCGGCCGAGACGCTCCAATCGCTATTGCCAAAGCGCAGGGACGCGGCCGCACCTTCGGCCGTGAGCGGCGTATCGTCGTCGAACTTGATTCCATGCCGCAATCGAAACTGCCATCGCCGATTTCCGTTCTGGCTCTGCCATGAGGACGCGAGCGAAGGTTGAATGCGGCCGCTGGCGTCGGTGGTGACCAGCGTGTCGTACATCAACATCATCACACTGCATTGATGGAATGAATCGAGCCCGGAATCATCGTGCGGATCGAGCGAGGCCAGAACCGTATGCGTCATCACACGCAGCACGCCGCCATAATGCGGACGCGTTTCGGCACTCGCCGCCGCCATCAACCAAATGCTACTGACCGCAAGCCAACGCCAGACGTAGCGCGTCATAGCTCCCCGTTTGTTGATCTCTAACCACGGCAATCGCGGTCTCCCCGCCGGCCTCAGTCCAGAGTGCGGTTACTGGCCCCGGAAAATCCATCGCCGCGCTCACCGCTACTGCTTCGTCGTCCGGAAACTCATACGCGCGGATCGAATCCCCGGACTCCGCGCTCGCGCTCGTCGCCAACACCTGCCATCCTGCGCCGCATGAAGTTTTGACGCTGGTCAAATCGCTTCCCCAATCCAGGTTCTTCGTCTCCTGATTTTGCCCATCGAAGTTTTGCTTATTGATGTTGTGCTCATCGATCCAATAGACGCGTCCGTCCGTTCCCACAAAAATCCAGACCACATGTTGTTCTCGCGAAAAGAAAGCTGCCGAATAAAAACCTGGAACGCTCGCAAGTTTGCCCAGCGCCGGAGTCAGCACTCCGGTAAAGTAGTTGCGCGTTGCAGCAAAGAATGCCCTGGGTGAAGAGCCAGCGCTCAGGAGACTCGGCAGCAACGGCCACGGATCGTCGCTATCATGGCAACTCGGCGCCGATGGCATGCTTGGCGATTCGGCGCAGAACACGCCGGGAAGATAGACGTCGAGCGAGCGATCGGGCCGAACCATGAGCCGCCCGCGCAAATCCAGCGGCCATGGCCGATTATGCTCAATCCTCATGGCCTGCTCCAGTTGTGACTTTCCGTTCTGCAACCGGTAAATGGAAACGGTCTCTGCGCCCAGGACTGCGAGACGCGTCGACGCGGCACTCTCCTCGAGCACAGCCACGTCCAGAATCGGCTCGGGCTGGGTCCACAAAACCGTCGAGCGCAGGCTGACGGGCACGGATTCGTGAACGGCTGACTCGGGCCGCGGCGCCGACTCGATCACGACTGAATCTTCGCCCGCACTCGTACGAATCTCAGCCACCCACACGTACGACGTCAGATTTTCCGAGAGCGTAATCTTCACCGTGGTTGCGACGGCGGCCGCATCGCCGGTGGTGAAACGCAAGCCAAGATTAGCCAGCGTGCTGCGCAAGCCGTTTTCCACGATTTCACTGTCGCGCCTCCCCAGCGAAGATCGATTTTCAAATGTGAGCGCCACCGCGCCATCGGTTCCCGTAACCTTCACGATCTTTTTCGAGAGCTCCTGCTCCTGCGCGCTCCAGTCGGCTGCATCTGCGAAGAGCGGCACGAGAAGAAACGCCAGCAGAACGAGGACGGTTGATCGGGCGTGCGAAACAGCCGCTTTGCCGACGACCGATTTGATTGTGCCTGGAATGGCCGAATTATAAACCGCTCCATCCATCCGCCCGATTTCGCCCCTGTATTGTTTGGACACCGCTCAGATCGCCTTGCGAAGTCGTTCTCGTGAATCAATTGCGCGATTCCTGCTTCGCCGAAACTGTCTCCGCCGCCAACTTGGCAGGCGTGAAAAACAAGCGAAAAACTTGCCCGAAGATCAATTCTTCGGCGAGCAGTGCGATGGCCAGCGAGAACACCAGCCCTCCCACGACCGCGATAAAAGTGATTGCCATCTGCATAATGTCCTCCTGTCGAGCCCTGCTTGGATTTGGGCCGAGTCGACCAGGAGGAGTGCAAAGTGTGGTCCAATGCGCAAGTCATTGAAAATAAGTGACATGGAAAATATTTAGCAGACGGAAAAGAGGCTCTTTCAACCACGGCGTGTCAATTCAGACACAATGATGAGCTTACGCCGACAAGAATTCTGGTGAAGAGGGAGAGCTGCTTTGGGAAGCCTTCAAGCGCCCGGCTCCTGCCGTCTGGGGTAACGGCTTGTGGGGTTCTGTGGGTTGGAGCCGGGCGATCCTATGACTAGAAGGCCTAATTCAATTGTGCTTATTTAATTCTTATTGTCTTTGTATTTCTGTGACGTTCGTCACGCCTGTGCGTGATTCGTATCAACAAGAAAATTCGCCCGCGCCGCCACGCTTCAGGTCCATTTCTAGTCTTGCTTGCGCACGTTCCACTGTGATCCCAATCACCGCTCCGCTTGATCAGCGCCCCTACACTTCCATTCGAGAGATTCGGGCGCGATGCATCCGGAGCTCACTTCATTCTGGAGACCGACTGAACATGGCTTACGTAATCACCGATACCTGCATCAAAGATTCCCTCTGCGTCGAGGTCTGCCCGACCGATTGCATCCACCCGAAACAAGATGAGCCTGAATTCGAGGCTGCCACTCAGATGTATGTCGATCCCGAGGGCTGCATCGATTGCGGCGCCTGCGTTCCGGCGTGCACTTCCGATTCCATTCACGCGGCAGAAGACGTGCCCGAAGAGAAAAAAGAGTTCGTCGACAAGAACGAGGCATTCTTCAAGAAGTGACTGTCGAAGTGATTCTGCAGCGAGCCATGGAGAAGTACCCCGGAAGCGAAGCCGCGAATCATCTCCGACAACGTACTAACTGCGGAGTGCCAGGAAATGGTCAGGACGAAGATCTCCTGTGCGCCTGATCTTCAGACGCGATTGAAGTGTAAGACCAAGTGGCTTCCACCAGCAACACCGAATGGCACTCCACCATAGCGACACAAGGTCCAGCAGCCAGAGCTGTGGCCTTCTCTGTACTTAAAACGAAGTCCTTTCCAAGTGGAAGACCCGCACATTATCTACGAGGTCGGCATCGCCTCAACGGCCCGTGCAGAACGGGTTCTTCCACTTGGCACCGCTACTTCCGGGAAGCAGCGGTAATCGGCTCCGGATCGAATCAGTGCGTACGCCACGCGTGCAATCTTAGCGGCCAC
>JASHOT010000261.1 GCA_030040965.1 Candidatus Sulfotelmatobacter sp.
GCCAAAGTTTGCTGTCGCATTCGCCTTTTCACCTCGACTTACACCCTATATGCTCAGGCTGTGGATTGCAGAGTTCTTCAGAGGTTCCCTAGCGGAGATTCGGTGGCTCGCGGCTGCGGGGTCTCAAGGTCCTTCACCTCCCGCACTTGCGGTAGCAACCGATATCCGCGCTTAGGGATCGTTTCGACGTAGTCTCCTACGGCAGGATCGCGATGAAGGGACCGGCGGAGGGCAGCTACTGCCTGTGGCAGGCTGTTTTCTCCAACGGTGGTACCGGACCAAATGCGTTCGCTGAGTTCTTGCTTGGTGACCACCCTCCCTTGCTTCTCGAGCAGGGCCACCAGCAACTCCAAAGCTTGCGGAGTGATTTCCACCGGCTCGCCATTGAGCATCAGAACGCGATCATCGCAATCCAGCCGGAAGCGGCCAAATTCGTAGAAGTGACGCGCCTGCTTACTCATACACACCTTCACTGCGTGTTCAGATTTTTTTCAAGGTTTTCTCACAACCGGAAATACCGCTTCTGCGTTAGGGTTCGGCCTGCCGGAGTACTTCCGGCGCGCGACCGGGCAGACGTGAGACAGAGGGAATCACATTGCGACCGCCCGAGCCAGCGTACCTAGCTTTTTACAGGAGAGAACTATGCATGACAAGAGATTGTTCGCCTCTACCTTGCTTCCCGTCTTGTTGCTCACCTCTTTGGCCTTAGCTCAGTCGGAAAAGGTACTCTACACCTTCCAGGGCGGCAGTGATGCCGACAGACCATATGGTCCTATAACCTTCGACAAAAGCGGTAACCTGTACGGCACGTCGCAGTTTGGCGGGGTGACATGTAATATCGGCGGCGGGTGTGGCACCGTGTTCGAATTCGAACGTTCTACGACGGGCTGGTCCGAGAAAGTCATCTATCCTTTCAAAGGGGGTTCAGACGGAGCCCAGCCCGGTAGCGGTGTAGTCTTCGATAAGGAGGGAAATCTTTATGCTGCTTCAGGTACCGACGGGAACCCAGGCTGCTACGAAGGAGGCGGATGCGGCGCCGTCATCGAGCTGACACCATCAGGAAACAATTGGTCGGAAACAACTATCTACACTTTCAACCAATCCGACGGCGGGGGGTCAGCCTCACCACTCTCAATCGATGGCGACGGCAATCTTTATGGGACCGGTCTATGGGGCGGTCTCCCTGGGTGCTATTTCGGATGTGGGACGATCTTTGAACTGAGCCCTTCCAGTGGCGCCTGGACCGAGCAAACTCTCTATCAGTTCACGGATGGTAGCGATGGGGCTACCCCGTACTCGAGTCAGTTGCTCTACAAAGGGAATCTCTATGGCGTCGCTGTCCCGCCTTCTGGGGTCGGAGGATCGAGCGTAGTCTTCGAGCTTAAGCACTCGAAGTCAGGCTGGAACGATGAGTCCATCTACACGTTTCCGACACCAATTGACGGCGACACATGGGCTGGCTTGGTTTTCGATTCTCAAGGAAATGCCTACGGTACGACGACGTACGGCGGCGCAAACGGAGCTGGAAGTGTATACAAATTGGCCGAATCGGGCGGAGTGTGGACGTTAACAACGCTCTACCCCTTCACAGGAGGTAGTGACGGCGGCAATCCGTGGGCTCCGGTTACCCTCGATAAGTCCGGCAATATCTACGGCACTGCCCGATCCGGCGGGCTCGGCAATGGCGTGGTTTTTGAACTTGTGTATTCCGGTGGGACGTACACCTATAAACTCCTTTATCCGTTTGCTGGAGGTACGGACGGGGCTCAGCCGACTGCTCCAGTAGTGCTGCGGGGTGGAAAGTTATACGGAACCACAAATTTCGGGGGAAGTGCTAACGTTGGCGTTTTGTATGAGGTAACGCCATAAAGTAGGCTTCTGGGCCGGCAGGCTGTTCGGCCTGCCGGTTCTCAGAGAGTGAACGGTCTGGTAGTACGTAATCTCAATCGTGTATGGCGGCTCGATTGGGCATGAACTCAATCCGTATTCCTGACTCGCCAATTAATCGCGCGCATGATTACTGGAATAACCGAAGCCGTGCTAACGAGAGAAATTAGCGGCTCGGCCTCTCATGGCGTAGGCTAGAGAAATGGCCAACGAGAATAACGAGAAGGTGTGCTTCGCGGACCTCGGTCTATCAGGACGAGCCCTAGTATTCGCCGGCGGGTTTATGCTGCTGGTCCTGGCAACAATCACAATTCTTCTTCAAACCGGCGCTAAGCAATGGTTCTATAAACACGAAGTTTGGCACAGCGTCTTTGTTGATGGCCCTGTCCTCATCGCGGCCATTATCGCGTATTTCGAGTTGGGGCACTCCGGCGAAGCGAATGTGCAACGGCGGCGATTGAATGATGAAGTATCGGGACTACGAGGAGATTTAGCTACCGCAAACAAGAAAGCTGAAGAGAATCAGAAACAGGCCAATGAATACTTCAGGCAGATGAACGAGCTCGAAAAGCAAAACGTTGATCTGCGTGAGAGGCTGGCAAAGGCGACTGAACAGATCGCGGAGAACACGAAGCGTCCACTGACTAAAGAAGAGAGGAATGCCACCACGCTGCGGAAATATATCGGGGAGATGGCCGCTGTGTTTACAGATGGAGCACAACCCGTTGGATGGGAAATTGCCGAAGTCGATGAAGACAACATTCTCACCTTGTTCATTGGACCAGGAGTGACTTCACTGGAGGCTCTTAGCAGCAGAGTCGAATGTGGAGAGTTGTCGATTGACGAGACGCCAGAAAGCGGGTGCAGAATCAAAATCCTCGTGAATAAATTTTTAGGTAGGCCGTCGAGGTGGGGTCAGGCCAAGAGATGGAGTGAACGTCATGGTGCGGCAGCCGGTGCACCTTCCATCGATAGGGGCGACACGGTGTGGCATGCCTCGTATACAAGAGGCGGGGAGACAAAGACACTAAGGATTTTTCAAGCGAAGGACGGAACAAATCTGTTCCAACTGGAAGGCGACGGGCAAGTGATATCAGTTGGGGACAATGTGGATGTCTCAAAGCACTGGATGATCAGGCAGATTGACTTTTACGCAGCGAATTTCGGTCGTGGCACATCCGGCACTGGTGCGATCAAAGGCGAGTATCGGCTCCATATTTGTTAGAAAGAAGGTATACGGTTGGAATTCCACTTGCCGGCAAGGAGTTCGTCGGCTCAAACTAACGCGCTACTCTCCTCCTCCTTCCTGTCGCGGGCGAAGTTTTCGATTCGACATTTGCTCAATTCGGTTTGCCACTTTTGCCACTTGATCGAGCGACACAGATCTGGGCAGAGGTCTTTCATCCAAGTAGCGAGATACGTACGCTGGGCTCGCGCCACTTAGCCCTAGACGAGTCGTCACGATGTACGCGGTCGCCTCAGCTTCGATTTCGACGGTCCGCCGGTCCAAGTCAGTCCGGCTTGGCCACCAGTGGTCTCTGTCGGCGCCGAGATGCCCAAGGTAAACATGCGCCAATTCGTGGCAGAGTACGCCGTACCGGCTCGGCTCGTCCAGTCCCGCATGAACGGCGATTCTCATCTTCCACCCTGTGGTCTCGCGAGCCAACGTTGCCAAGCCAGCGTTCGTCGATGACAGTGCTTGGAAGTTCACCCGAATGCGATCATGTACCTCAGCGTTACGGATCGTGAGATGTAGCCGATCGCTTACGCCTTGTCCTTCGAAACGAGCGAATCTATTTACCTCTTCTGGCAGGGGTGGTCCTTCTGTTTCGTCGAGAGCATAAACCAGCATGACTGGATGCATTGGGGCCAAAATCAGCATGGGTCGAGCATCTTCCCTCAGGCTTCGCTTGAACCGATCTCTCCAGTCCCGTTCCGTCGCATAGAAACTACATGTAGGATCCTGAAGTCGCACCAGCATGTTGTTGTACGGAGCGTAGTCCCTGAACCGCGCCATGAAGCCAACCATTTCTCGAAATTGAGCCGAGTGCTGATAGACCTGGGACTGACGGAGTAACGAATCTATACTTGAGGCAATTTCCTGCTTTGGAGCACCTGAACCCTTCAGTGCGTCGTCGAGTTCACCGGACTTGAGGGCTGACTCGAGGTAGGAGCGCCATGCATTCTTTACGTTCTGCTGCACAAGTATCTGTTGGATAGCCTCTTGAACCATCCAGCGGCTCTGCCATCCAAGCCTCGCTTCCAGCGCGAGTACAAGTTCCCATGCCGAGGGTTGTCGATGCTCGGACAAGATCGCGAGAATTCCCTCCTGAACATGTCGGAGAGGGCAAGATTCCGAATCAGTACGAATCTCTTCCATAAAGCAACCTGCAGTCCATTGACGAAGGTTGACTACTACGGATCATGGATTACATCACACTCATAGTGTGTGGACTCATAGTAGTCAAGGCCAAAGTATGAATGGGTGGCAATTTCGACCGATCCGAGGGCTGTCCTTGGCAGAAGTGTCAGAGAGCTCCGGTTACAGCGTGGCTTTACGCAAGAGGAACTAGCCGACCGCGCTCATTTGCACCGAAATTACGTTGGTGGCGTGGAACGAGGCGAGCGCAACGTAAGCTTGATCAATATCGTCGAGATCGCTCGTGCGCTTTCTGTCAGGCCAAAGGAACTGCTGGCCAAAATTCCGTAACCTCGATACTTCCCACAATGCAGCTAACCGATTTTGGGCAAACTAGCAAGCGCCCGTTGGGCTGTTCCCTTCCCGATGCCCACTTCGGCTACGATTTGTGCCCAGGAGCGTCCCTGGGCTCGCAGAGAGGCAATCCTCGAGGCGTCAACGAAAACGCGCGGTCGCCCTAAGCGCTTCCCCTTGGCACGGGCGTTCCTGATCCCCGCTCGCACTCTTTCCTGAATTAGAGCTCGCTCGAACTCGGCCATAGCGCCGATGATCTGAAACATGAGCCGGCCGGATGGCGTGCTCAAGTCAAGGTTGTCCCGCAGGCTGATGAAGGCGACGCCGAGCGCTGCAAGTTCGGCTAGAGAGTTGACTAAATGCTTGAGTGATCGGCCAAAGCGGTCAATCTTCCAGACCAGGATCGCATCGAACTTCCGACGAGTCGCATCCGTCATCAGCCGGTTGAGCGCGGGACGAGACTCTTTGCACCCAGAAACTCCTTGGTCGGTATATTCCTCTATGACTTGCCAGCCGCGACGATCGGCGTACTCGCGTAGTTCGGCGAGCTGCATTTCAGGGTCTTGATTGTTTAGGGTGCTGACCCGGGCATACAGTGCGACGCGGTTTATGGGTCGAGTGGATTCTTGCGGAGAAATGGTGCTACGGTTCTGCTTAGCCATCGTTGCCTCCTTCTTAGGCGACTGTGGTTAGCGCCGTGTCGGTGTTACCAGCACCGGCACGGCGCGATTTTGCCTTGGAAATGAGCCGAGTTGCTTACGTCAGCCCGTGTCCGTTGATCCCACTTCTGGGATGTTGTTTCCTCCATTCGGCGCCTTTTTCTTTCCACCAGTTTTTTTTGAACTCCCTCTGAGCCCAAGTGGCGCAATTGTTACAACAATATCTCTGACCGAGATGCCGTGCTACAAAATAGGGGGCCTTGCAACCATCAGCCAAACACTTTCTCAGCCTACGCCGATCACAACTTGCCATCTCAATGTAGAGGAAGGTTGCTAATTGATCTACACGGAATTCAAACCTAGAGTTTTTGTAGCTGAATGAAGCACCATCGATGACGCACTTAAACCTAAAGTAGTGCGGTTCGTTCATCAGACTTTCCCACATTCCTCTCAAACGGGATTGCCAAGTTGACCAAATTGAACGCCTGACCCAAAACTTCCCTCCGCGGATCCAGTTTTGATATAACGGCCCATATTTGCGGATGAATCGAAGAATATGCTGATCTTCGGACGACCAGTTGAGGAACTGTTCCAAGAGAAGTTGCTTGCGCGGAAGCCCATAGAACGGTTCTTGCGTTGACTTCCATCTCCCAACAACCGTGTCACCCTGCAGCTCCGACTCGGTTCCGACTAGAGCGCAGAAGCGAATGCCTTGGAGAGAGTTGATAGGAGTATTGTATTTAGTATTCACTCCTGCCACACTACTACGGGTTAGGCCAAAAGACAACAGGAGATTTCGATGAACGAAAGTGGAACCCTAACACCCAGGGCTGCAGCTCTTCTGCTAGGCGTTCGTCTCGATTCGATTTACGCACTGATTTGGGCTGGGAAATTGGAAGCAGCGAAGAGAGATGGGCGTTGGGAGATTTCTCGCGCGGCGGTGGACATGAGAGCATCGTCGCGGCATTTCGAACGTGCTGGCAGCACCCCTGACGAAAAGATCAAATTCGGCACTCGGTAGAAAGCATAAGTGCCAAAGTAGCTTACCAACGGGCCTCGGGCTCGCTCTTACTTGCGGTCCGAAAGTAGAACTGCCCGGTGGAAAATCCGGTCAGACATTTGGAGTTTGGGTATGAATCCAGTGTGCAATGACCTCGAAGCATCACCAATAGCGCATCACTCCTACACAGCGTGGTTAGGTCTGATACCTTGGCAGTTGTTTTGTACCTTCACGTTCTGTTGGCCGGTTTCTGACCCGCAAGCATTGAATGTGTTCAACGGATTCGTCAATCGGCTGGAGAGGTACTTGCGTGGCCCGGTTGCCTACGTCAGAGGTGACGAGAAGCGCTTCTCGGGATGCGGCAAGCCGGCTGCCCCACGCCACTATCACGTCGTTCTGACCGCTCATCGACGAATCGACCCGTCATTCGTGACCGATCTCTGGATGAGCTTGGCGGTGCGCCGCAAGAACGGAGCGGGCGCGGATGTACGAATCTACGACCCAGCGCTGCCTGGCGTGGCTTACATCTTGAAGTTCATCAATGAGCCGGATGGGGACTGGGGTTTCCGAAACCTCGACTTGTTCTTGGACGCCATTGAGTTTACGCATCCTAACCATCGGCAACGGCGACGGATGTTACGTCACAAGAACCGCTGTTCACGGGAAGGTCGATAGGGGGCAAGCCGAATGACTAGTGAAACCGCAGGTTTGCCGAAATGCGAACCGCTCGTCGATGCTAACCGAGCCGCTGAATTACTGAAGCTCCATCCAAAAACCGTAAAGCGCATGGCTCAGCAAGGAATTCTTCCCGCCCTCAAGATCGGACGGGTCTGGCGGTTTCGCGAATCTGCTCTGGACGCTTGGATGGTTTCGCAGTTAGAGTACTCGGGCCACCCGAGTCCGAAAGGAGAAACCTTTCAATGAGGACTCGGTATCAGCACGGAAACTTGCAACTCGAGAAACGCAAGAACGGACCCGATGTGTGGGTTTACCGCTGGCGTGAATATGGGCCGAACAGGAGCGTGAGCCGACGGGGCGAATCGATCGGCACGATCGAGCAGTACGCCACGAAGGCGGAGGCGCTCAAAGCCTGCGGTTACCTTCAACTGATGGCCAATTCAGACAACCCTAACTCCCGAGACGTAACGTTTGGGACTTTGCTAGATCGATATGTGGCCGAGGAGATGCCACAGCGGCACTCCACGAACTTGGCATATCGCTCGTACATCGAAACTCACATTCGGCCGAAGTGGGCAGACTGGCCTTTGCGAAGGTTGTCCAGCCGAGGCACCCCATTTTCGATTGAACAGTGGTTCAAAACGATGGCTCTCGCACCGAAGACAAAAGGAAACATTCGGAACGTGATGGGGGTAATCTTCAAATGCGGAATGCGTTGGGGACTGGTCGACCTCGACGCGAATCCAATGGCGCTCGTTCGAGTGAAGGGCGTCAGCCGCAGGCAATCGGAGCCCCGCGTCTTAAACCAGGATGAAATTCAGGCTCTGGTCTCGCATTTGACAGATCCTTGTCGCACCGCTGTGATTGTTGCTCTGAGCACTGGTCTGAGATGCAGCGAACTGTTTGCCCTGAAGTGGATGGATTTCAACTGGGACCAGCTTACGGTTCTCGTGCAACGAGCAATCGTCCACGGAGTCGTCGGAGAGGTCAAGACCAAGTACTCGCGGTCGGGATTGCCTCTCGACCCGGCGCTTGCCGAGTTGCTGTTCACCTGGAAGCGTGCATCTAAATTCGCAGAGCGATCCGACTGGGTGTTCGCCAGTCCTCAAAAAGCTGGGGAACTGCCGTTGCGCGCGACTTCGATGCTAGAAATGCATATCAAGCCCGCGGCCGAGGCCGCGAAGCTTGGAGATCGAATCGGCTGGCACACTTTTCGCCACTATGCCGAATTCCGAAATATGCCGAATATTCTCGCGGTCGCTCCCAGCTGTGCTCATTTGCGCTTTATTGATTCGGCATAGTCCGGACGAATCGATGGATCATTCTGGGCACCTGAGAAAGAATCCATTGACGAAGCCCATGCCGTTTACTGGAAAAAAAGGTCATTCCTGGAAAGAAGATGAGGGGTTGG
>JASHOT010000262.1 GCA_030040965.1 Candidatus Sulfotelmatobacter sp.
GCGACCACGGTCCGCGTCGGGGAGAATCCTCGGGATGAACCAGCAGTACCCGCATATTCTTCCTGCGATATTTTGTACCTCTGAAGCTCGTTAGCAGAACCCAACAGCCGCTTCGGTCACCGCGCCGCCGAGATCCGAGCCGGCACTTCCGCACGGGTTTCTCGATCCAACTTCGGTGTTGTTCCCTCCACCGAATCCCAGCCGACGACGCGCCTCCGCGCTAATGAATAGCGCTGCTCAAAGCCAGCTTTCTCCAGCCCACGCATGGAAGCCACATTTTGCGCTGCGCTGAAGATCCACGGCTTCTGCCCACGTTCCCGCACCAAACGCCCGACCCGCCGGACCGTCTCCCCATAGTATCCATGACCGCGTCCGGCAGCCGGAGTCCAGCAATCGAACAGCATGACACAATCGGCAGCCGGCGCTTCCACCTTTGCGTTTAGCTCCGCGAGAAAAAAACCGTCGAACGCCGTCGCCCAGGCGAAATGCAGAGGCTTGCCCTGCGCATCCACCAGCACAAACCCTTCTGCGGATTTCTCCCGCAACCGCTTCGCCGCGCGGATCAGATATTGCAGCGTCTCCTCATCGTCGTACGATTGCATCGCCGATTCCGCCAGGAATTCATAACTCAACGGCCGCAGCTCGAATCCATCGGAAGACTTCGCCGCATCGCCGAATGCAGATGGCGCCTCGAAAAAAAATACCTTGTCACGGGAAAAAATCCAGCGGCCCAGACGCGCCCATAACCACGCCAACGTCAACCTCGTGCCCGTCCGCTTCATCCGACCGCGTAAGGCATTGGCTTTCGTCCGCAAGCGCCGCGCCGTTTGTTCTGCCCATCGCCATTTCGTGATAATTCTTGCAACCTGGTAGCGCGCAAACTCCCAACAATGTTTCCACCACGACCGATGCAAGGTCACGTACATCGTGCGCCGCGATGCATTGGCAAACGCCTCTTTGTAGGCCTCGGCACCGAGTCCCAAGTCGACGACGGCGCCCGATTCCTTCGCCGCCTCCTCAATCAGTTTCGAAAGCAGCACCAGGCCGGGCGAATATTTCTCCAGATCATTGACAAATGTGGGTTGATACCAGAACCAGCTCGCGCGAAACCTGAAGCCATAATTCCACGCAGTGGTGCGCGTCCCACTATGCATCCGGGTAAAACAAAGCCAGCCGGTTGGAGACAGCAGCCGGGCAAGTTCCTCGAGAAACTTGCGGCGCTCGGGACGCACCAGATTGCTGATGCGTCCGGTAAAAAGAAAACGTGCAACATGACTGGCAAAAAACCCTGGCAGCTCGGGCTCGACCTTATCCCATAACGTTTCAAGCCGCACATGTAAGCCCTCGGAGCCGCTCATCGCGCGAATGGAGCGGCGCACCATTTTCTGCCGCGGTAGTTCGAGTTTTCCCTCTGCATCGATCGAGTCGGCGATATTCACCTGCGTGCAGATGTATCCGGTTCGCGCATACACGCGCAGTGTCTCCAACTGGGCTGCGTGCCGAAGCGCCGCGAAGGTCGGCGAGTCTTCGGGCAAATTCGTCAGCACGAAGTCATCGCAGCCCATCTCTCGCAAGGCTTTCATTGTTATTTCTGCAAATCGCGCGGCATCGGGCGGAGCCACCACGAAATCGCAGTAGTCGCCGGTCGTGGCGCACAGAAACGAAACCGGCAAACCGCGCGGCGCCGACATCGCCGCCACTCCCGCCAGATGCCCGTCTGGCTTATGCGCGAGCACGAGCAGCGGGAACAGAGACTCGGCATAGGCCAATTGCACGGCCCGAGCCCATTCTTGGGTATAAAAAATTTCCGGACGATGCATCTCGAGAACCAGCGCGTTCCACTGCTCGCGCAGCACCGGATCGTCCGGAACTTCCCTCAGGACAGAAACACGCAGGTCAGCAGGATTGAGGCTCACGCGACTTCAGCCTTCACCATTGGCTTTCGCAGGAGATAATTATTGCGGGTGCTGGGGTGATCGTGTTGCCAACAGTGGACGCTTTCCAAACGGCAAGCCGCAGCCATGGCAATGAACTCTTCCGGCTGCGCAAAGAACGAGTGTGCGGTACCCGGACTAAGCACAAACGGCTTGCCGGTTAGGCCCGACCACGCCATCCTTCGCACCATGCCCAGCCACGCCCGAAAACCCTGTTTTCGATAAAGATGCCGCAAGAGTTCCGACGGTCGGTCGAACTGCGGCGTCGGATCCGTTAGCTCAAGAAATGGAATTTCGCCGATGAAGACGCGCGCCCCGGGTTGGGCGATGCGGGCAATTTCGCAGAGGCTTGCGTGAATCCGATCCCGGGGAACAATCAGCAGAACTCCATTGCAAACCACCACGGAGGCGCAAGCATCCGGCAAAGGCAGAAGGTCGCTCAGTCCTTGCCGCACGTCGACTCCAGTGCGGCGCACGAGCGCAACCTCCTCTTCGGTCGCAAGCAGGCCGATGGCGCTGCGCGCGCCTCTTTGCTGCGCTATTCGCAGCATCGTGCCGTCGCCGCAACCAATGTCGACGAGATCGTCGTTCGAGTTCAGACCAACCGTCTCCGCAATGCGCTCGTGAATGATCTGCGTTACTTTCTCGTTGTCCCTTCCACGCAGGGCAAGATCATGCAGCTTGCGGGCATGCTTCGCCGTTTCCCGGCAGTATTCGACGTAATCGTCGGATCGCGCAATCATTCGGCCGATTGTAACTCGCCTACAATGATTGAACAGGGACGGAAATCTGCATGTGCGCCCGAGCGCCTGTGGAAAACTTTTGAAGGCAGGCTAAGGCATCCTAATCGGCAAAGTGCTCAAACTTCTCACCGTTCCGAAAATTTCGGGGGTGAGCCAACTTCCCCGTCGATTGCACCTTGCTTAGTGCAGTCTCTCCGAACTTACTGATTCCTCGATACTTCCATTCTTAGTGTGCTGTGTATAAACTTCGCTGTAAAACTATGATAACAAGCAAGATAAATAAGGCCGTTAATCGTTTTAAAACTCCTCCACCGCGAGGATAATTGCGGACGCCCCACACACAGATCGATCTCAGCCCGGAAACCGCCTGCACGGTCCTTGAAACGCGCGCACGGGCCGTTTCCTGACGCGAGCGGCTCGCGCCAAATTCGCCGCATAAGTTCATGAGTTCAGGAAGCCAACTTTTGCAGTCGACGGTGCAGCCCGGAGACGTGCGCCTCCATTTCGGCGAGACTCATCTCCGCGGTGACATGGATTCTCGGCAAGGCGTAAGGTGGTAGGGGAACACCCAAGCCGCCGCCGTAATTGAGAAACCCGGCAGCGTACCCGGCCTGTTCTGGAATCGCCAACACCTCGGGCGTAACCGCAAGCGGATCGCCAAACGGATAAGCGAACGCCCACACCTCGCGTTCGAGCAGCGCTTCGAGACGCGACCGGCTCTCGATAACCTCCGCGCGCGCCTGCTCGGGCGGCAACTGCGAAAGAATCGGATGGCTTAGCGTGTGCGCGCCCATGGTCATGCCAGCAGAGGCGAGCTGGCGCACTTCGTTCCCATTCATTAGTGCGAAGCGGCGGCGAGAAACTGGATCGGCCAGATTTAGTGCCTGCCTTTGCTTCCCGTCCAAACCGTCGCGCAGCGCGTCCAGAACTCTTCCGCGCGCATTCGCATCGAGCTGCGAAAGCCGCTGCACTTCGCGCCACCAAAACGCATGCCGTTCCGCGGGTGAACGATGCCCGTTTGAAACATGCTTGGTTGAACCTTGCTTGGTTGAATCTGGCGAGCCCGCATCCTGCGCTTTCTGCCGCAACAGCAGAAAAAGCTCTTCATACCACAACATGCTGCGTTCTTCGTTTGCACCTCCGTTCGTCGACGCTCTTGCAGACGCTTCGGTCACGCCTCCAGGAACGAAGAACAGGCACTTCAGATTCTCGGCCTTGAGAATCGGCAGCATGTCGGTGAGATGATTGACCAGCCCATCGTCGCAGGTAAGCAGCACGGCGCCGCTGGGCAATTCGCTCAGCCCTTTTCGCCAGGCCAGCAGGTTCTCGGGCGCCATGACGTTATAGTTCGCCTTCAGATGCCGCAACTGCCGCTGAAACACTTCGGCGCGAAGCAGATTTCCGTCGAAGGCTGGATCAATGACTTTGTATCCGTCGGGAAGAACACCGTGGTAAGTGAGAATTGCCAGCCCGGGTGGGGAGATGCGCCGCAACACGCCGCTCATCGCGAGCGTCGGATAAACGACTTTTTTGAGCAATGGGCTGACGAATCTCATGAGCGCGTGACCAAATCCCAGCTGAGAGGGGTTCCGCGCTCGATATCGCGTGCCGCGCGGCAGCCCAGAACCTCGTTCAGGTGGCGCGTGTGCAATCCGTGTCCGGGACGAATGACCCGAACGTTCTCGGCGGTGAAAGTCTCCCCGCGCTTGATGTCTTGCACCACGAATATTGACCGGCGAAAAATGCGGCTGCTTGCCTCCTTCGCGCTGAAACCAAAATGCACCTCGCCCAAAGCCTTCTCGGCCTCGCGCACCGCATCAACCAGATTCTTGAACTCGTGCGGCTCGAGTGAGAATGCGCTGTCCGGCCCCGGGTGCGACCGCGATAGCGTAAGGTGCTTCTCGACGATGCACGCACCTAACGCGACCGCCGCCACAGGAACGGCAACGCCCAGAGTGTGATCGGAGAGGCCGACGGGAACGTCGAAACGGTGTGACAACTCCGGGATGGTGCGCAGGTTCATCTCTTCGGCCGTCGCCGGATAGGCGCTCGTGCACTTGAGCAGCGCGATCTGATTTGCGCCGGCCTGGCGCGCGGTGGTGACGGCTTCCTCAATTTCTTCGATCGTTCCCATACCGGTGGAGATGATCATCGGCTTTCCCGTGCGCGCGATTTTTTGAATGAGGGGAATGTCGACGAGCTCAAACGACGCCAGCTTGTAAGCCGGCACATCCATCGTTTCAAGGAAATCGACCGCGCTCGCGTCGAAAGGGCTGGAGAACAGGTCCATGCCTAGCTCGTGTGCCGTCCTTTGTAGTCGCGGCTGCCAATCCCACGCCGTGTATGCTTCACCATAGAGTTCGTGCAGATTACGTCCCGCCCAAATGGTTCCCTGAATGCGAAACTCGGGCCGGTCGCAGGCGATGGTCATGGTATCAGGCGTGTACGTCTGCAGCTTGATGGCGTCCGCGCCCGCTTCTTTCGCAGCATGAATGATCTTGATGGCCTGGTCGAAATTCTGATGATGGTTGGCCGAAACTTCGGCGATGACATAAACAGGCTGCCCTGAGCCGATCGCACGTTGCCCGATTTTGATCTGTGTAGTCATTGCTTCGGCGATCGACTCTGTGCAGAAGCCAGTTATCGACCCAGTGCTGGAATCAGTGCGAGAAAAAGATAATCCGCCAACGCACCTCACAGTCGAATCGAGCGCACCAGTTCGAACGCCTCCGCCGCACGGCATCCGGCCACACTTCCCCAGCGCATCGCGATGGCGCGCAGTCCCTCCGGCGAGCGCGGATGAGGAAAATTCCGGGCCTCAGATTCGTAGCATTCCATGGCTGCGATTTTTGCATCCAGCGTGCGCGCGACATCGATAAACACATTCGGCCGAAATGGCGACTCCAGCCGCTGAAAAGCCCACTCGGTCGACGAAGGCACTTCGAAAGCATAAATCTCTTTCACCGGTTGCCCCGGCGTGGGTCGAGTGGCGGTGAGGACGGCGCGATGAATGATGCCATGATCGATGTTCAGGTCGCCACCATGATGCGTGTAGAGAATATCGGGCTCGACGCGCTCAATCAGTTCCTCGACGATCTTTACGAGGTCGAGCAAGGGAAGCGTATCCAGGCGATTGTCCGGCAGCTTGTGCAGCGATAGATCCTTCACTCCGAGTTTGGACGCCGCCGCATGAGCCTGCCGATGCAGAGTTGCAAGATGATTGGCATCGGTCGAGCCGCGATCCGCCTGGCGCGAAGTTAGGCCTTCGCCAAGGATCGCGAAATGCACATCGTTTCCTTCAGCAACCAGGCGGGCTGCGGTCCCCCCGCAGCCGAGAACTTCGTCATCGGGATGCGCTGCCACGACCAGAACTTTCACTTGGCTCGGCCTTTCGGAATTTTCTCGCCAGGCTCATTGCGATTTTCTGTGGAGGTGATTTTCACGTCTGCCACGATGCGGCCATCGTAGAGCGCGGGACGGCTGAACTCGAAGCGAAATCCGCCGTGCTCGAGGAAAGCGTGCGGATAGCCCTCGGCATCGAGCATGCGAATGTGATCGAAAAGATGTTCGAGCGAATCTTGTTCACAAATTTCGCTCTCTTCCGGCTTTCTGCGCTTGAATGTCACGGGCTCGCCTTGCTGTGGCACGGGCTTCGGCTCACGCTGAATCATACGTTGGATCATGCCTGCCGACAATCGCACCGCCCGCAAGTAAATCTCTTCCGCTCCACCTTCAAGCGATAGCGATTCTTTCATGTAGACCGGACCGGCATCGAATTCGCTCGACATGCGCAGCGCGGTCAGTTTCGTTTCGCGATGCCCGCGCGCGATCAAATTTTGTAGCGGGCTGCCGCCGCGCCCGTAGGGAACGTCCGTCATGTGGAAACAGACGCATTCGAATTGTTCAATGATTTCGTCCGGAACTTTCCATGACCAGTGAAGAAAGAAAATAAAGCGCGGCGACATTTCCTGCACTCGGGCAAGATCCAGCTCTTCACGAGCGCCAATGTAATGCCACTGTCCGGGCAGCGGGCTTAGAACCTCGTCGAAGATGTGACGATTCCACGGCTTCGAACCGAGGACGAGATATCTTTTGTCTCTCTTTGGTTTCTCGCGATTCATGAATTGGAATCCATCATCCTCGCTCGGTCAAAAACGAAGCCGATCAAATACAAGACTGATTAAACACAAGATGGATCAAACACAAAATGGATCGCCGCGTTACCACGAATCTGTTCTTCCCCCACTCTCCTGAAGCCGGCACGCTCAAATGCCTTGATGGACGCCGCATTCGCCGTCTTCACCAGCGCGTGGATGCTGCCATGCGGGTACGCTCGCAGAAAAACCTGTACCCCTTGCCTTATTAGCCGGCTCGCCATGCCGCGGCCACGCATCTGTGGCGCTATGCTCACATCTACCTCCCAAGCGCTTTGCGATTTTTCGTCCGGCACATTCTGGTTCAGCCTGGTCTCGTTCGCCTTGTCGGAGCGACAATCGAAACGAATCTGGCCGATGGAAGTTCCAGCGTGGTCATCGGCAATCAAAGTGAGGCTTCGCTCGTTGTTGATTTTCTCCGCAAACCAGGCGGCATGAGTTTCCCACGGAATCGGCTGGGATGAAAACGATGACGCGCGCACCTGCGGATCGTTTGCCCACTCCCACAAGAGGCGGCTGTCGTCAGCGCAGGCACGACGCAGACGCAGGTCACCCGCCTCGGCTTTTCCCCATGGCTCGCCGCGGAGTTGCGACACTACTCGGCTGGCGCCGTGGCCATCGACGAGTTGTTGCGAGCGTTTTGACAATGATTGCCTCAGTTCACTCGAACCGAGCAGCCGGCCCAACTGTTCTGCAATCGCCTCGGCTCGAACCGCGTTATTACCTACATGGATGGCGTACCCTCCACGATCCATCGCCTCGGCGACCGCGGTCTGATTGGGAGCAACATCGATCAGCAGCGATGGTAGACCCATGCGGCAGAGTTCCCACACCGTCGATCCCGCTGCGGAAACGGCGACGTTGGCTGCGGCCATCAGTTCGGGTAAATTGGAAACGTCATTATGTACCGTGATCTTTCGCGGCGAGTTTTCGCCGAGCCTTCTTAGCGCCGGCAAATGCGGGTTGCTTCCTCCGACCACAACGGTCGCTTCCAATCTCTCGATCTTCGCTTTCTCGACCTGCAGCAACCCCAACGCTTCGATAACGCGCGCCGTGAGATTTTTCGGGTCGCTGCCTCCCATGATCACGAGCACATGGTTGCCCTCAGGCCTTGGCCCACGCACGCGAAGGTCTCTGAATGCACGGCGCAGCAAAGCATAGCGCGGCCCGAGGAGCAAGCGCGTATGGGGTTCGCGATTTTCATATAGCGATTCGCTGGCCGACAAATTCTGATTCAACACGACGTCGGCCGAATAACTTTCTGCGTGGCCATAGTCGTCGAGAAAAAGAATCCTGTATCCCGCCGACTTCAGTCTGCGCTGATACTCTGCGCCGAACTGGTATCCATCGACGACAACCCATTCGGCCTGGTGCTGGCGAGCGAGTGTGATCGTCTCGCGCGCATCTTCGGCGGATCCCGCTATGACGGTTCCCGCTTCTGCGAGCGAAAAAACTTCGCAGGATTCCGCCGCAAGCCGTGATTGAACCGCAGGTGTCGATTCCAACATGGCGAACGAAGCGCGCCCTGCGGCATCCTGCCAAGCCTGAGCAAGCGCCAGGCAGCGCATGACATGACCCGTGCCCATGGCGACACTGGCGTCGGCGCGGATCAATAACCAGGCAGAGTTCATGGGCCGGGATTCAGCCTTCGCGCAATGCTTTCTGTTGAATGGAACTGTTCAGATCGATCAGTTGAGGCTCGCGCTCGAGCAGATCGAGAACATCGCGCCCGGAAAATTCGGGCTCGCTCTTCAACCGCGTGTAAATTGTGCGCACGAATTCGAGATCCTCGGGCGTGTCGACGGTCCAGCGGTGAGCACTGTAGTCGGCGTCTGCCGTGACCGATACCATTTTGAATTCCGCAGGATGCTCGTAAAAATAAGCCGTAACGTGCTCGCGCTCATGCCGTTTGTGCGCGACCTGCCAGACTCTGGCAAGGGCCGCGAATGACATCACTTCCGTATCGAGTCCGCGCGGATACGTGCGCACAATGCAATTGGAAGCGAAGTCCGGGCGAGAATCGAGGAACGCGGTGATCGTCTTGTCGGTTACCGCCGGATCGATGAGTGGACAATCCGATGTGATGCGAACCACGACCTCGGCCTTCGCCCGCTGCGCGGCGCGATAGTAGCGATCGAGCACATCGTCCTGATCGCCGCGGGAAACTGCAATCAACCATCGCCGGCACTCGGCGACGATGGCGTCGTCGGCAGGCAGATCGGTCGTCGCCACCAGCACTTCGTTGATCAAGTGTGAGCGGCGCAGGCGTTCCACCACGCGCGCCAGCATGGATTTCCCGTCGATATCCTGGAGAACCTTGCCGGTCAGGCGCGTACTGCCCATGCGTGCCTGAACGATTGCGACGACGCTCAAGAGACCCTCATACGGTGATTGGATTTGCCTGCAGCTTCCCCTTCTTTGCGTAAGTCCTTCGCAGCTGTTTTGACCACGTTAGCTTTTCTTGCGCAAGAGGAATGCGCTGTCGACGTTTGCGTTTTCAAGATAAGGCAAGCGTTGTTCGCGCACCAGTTCGAGATCAGAAAAGCGCTCGAGATAGCCGCGCGCGTAATCCATCTTCCACAACAGCCCGCTCTGACTGCGATAGCTAACTTCCATCGTTTCCGGTGCGTAGTACTCGACGCCCCAAATATAACGCTTTGCGCAGCGATAAATTTCATCCATGGCGCGGGGAAGATCGTTGGGAGAAATATGGATCAGGACCCCCGAGGTGAAGACCACATCGAATGACGAATCGCCATGCGGAATCGCGAGCGCCGAGCCTTCCGCCAGCGAAGCCTGTGGCAGGCGCTTGCGGGCAATCTCCAGGGCATATGGTTGCAGTTCCACGCCGGAAAGATTCGTGTATCCCATCTCGAACAACAGGGCAAGTTGATTGCCCGCATTGCAGCCGATCTCAAGAAAGCTTGCGTCCCGGGCAATCTCGCGCAAGAACGCCGCATTGAGTTCTGTGCGGGTGATCCCGTAGTTTTTGCGGTGAAGATCGTTGAGGGAGGTTGTGTCCAGGCAATTGCGGTCGGTGTACTCGCGGCCGAAATCGCTTTTCCATACGGCACTCTGCGCGGTTTCGGCATGTGCGGTGTCGGGCAGTTTGTTGGCGGACGTGCTCATTTTGCGTAACACCCAACAACCTTGCGCACGGCGTGAACGACATCGGAAACATCGCCGTCGGTCATGGCATGGAACATGGGCAGACTGATCAGCCGCTCGTAGGCATTTTCGGCGACGGGAAATTCTCCCAACCGCGATCCGAAGCGTTCGCGGTAATAGGGATGATAGTGCACCGGAATGTAATGCACGTTGACGCCGATGTTTTCTGCACGCAGCGAGCGGAAAATCTGCGCGCGATCGGCGGTAAGTTTTTCGAGATCGAGTCGAATGGGATAAAGATGCCAGGTTGGGTGGACTTCGTCGCGCACCGCAGGCGGAATCACGCCCGGGGTCTCGCGGAAGGCATCGCTATAGGCCGCGGCAATTTCGCGGCGGCGCGAAAGGTTGGAATCAAGCCGCTTCAGCTGCTCGCGCCCGAGGGCGCAGGCGAAATCGGGCAGGCGATAGTTGAAGCCGAGCAGCACCATCTCATAGTGCCACTGGCCTGCGGTCTGGCGCTGGCGGGCGTCGCTGGAAATCCCATGATTGCGAAAGCGGCGCAGAGTTTCCGCAAACTTTGCATCGTTGCTTGTGACCATGCCGCCTTCTCCGGTCGTGATGTGCTTGACCGGATGAAAGCTGAAAACCGTCATGTCGGCGATGCTGCCCACGCGGCTTCCGCGGTACTCGGCGCCCAGCGCATGGCAGGCATCTTCGATCACGATGAGGCCGTGACGGCGGGCAATCTCCATGATCGGCGCCATCTCGGCGGGATGGCCGGCATAGTCGACCGGTAAAATGGCGCGAGTTCTCGGAGAAATTCTCGCCGCCGCCTGCTCCGGATCAAGATTGAGCGTGTCCGCCGAAACATCCGCAAACACAGGCGTCGCACCCTGGTAAAGAACACAATTCGCCGTAGCCGCGAAGGTGAGCGGCGTGGTGATGGCTTCGTCGCCCGGCTTGAGATCGGCCGCAAAGGCTGCAGCATGCAACGCCGCTGTCCCGGAGGTGAAACTCACCGCGTGTTTCGCGTGCACCCGTGCGGCGAAGGCCTCTTCAAATTCCGCGACCTTCGGTCCCGTCGTCAGCCAGTCGGAGCGCAAAACTTCCACGACGGCGGCGATGTCGGATTCCTCGACCGCTTGCCTGCCATAGGGAAGAAATGTCGCGCGCACTGGTGTGCCGCCGTTGATGGCGAGGTCTTGTGTGCTGAGCAAAGTCGTGCTCATGGAAAAATCCTATGCGGGGACGCGTGCCGGAACCGGCTCGTCTTCGTCCGTGGGCGATGGCGAATCAATCAACTCCTGCAGTTCGCTGCCCGTAAGCCATTGATCATTGCTGTCGCTGGCATAGCGGAATCCTTCGGGCAAGGGCCGCGCGTTCACCCAGTTCTCGCGCCGCCACCAGGGATGCGCCGGCTGGATGATGTAGCGGTCCTCGACCTCCAGGGTGTTGCGCGCCTCGTCTTCCGACACCAGGACTTCGTGCAGTTTTTCTCCCGGCCGAATGCCGATGGTCTCGATCTCACATCCGGGGGCGATCGTCTCCGCCAGATCGACCATGCGCATGCTGGGAATCTTGGGAACGAAAATTTCGCCGCCGTGCATTTGCTCGATGCAACTGACCACAAAGCGAACGCCACGTTCGAGCGTGAGCCAGAACCGGGTCATGCGTGGATCGGTCAGGGTGATTCGGCCGCGGCGGCGCTGTTCCTGAAACACCGGAATCACGCTCCCGCGGCTGCCGACGACGTTGCCGTAGCGGGCGCAGCTGAAACGCGAATCCTGCGACCCGGTGTAGGCATTAGCCTGCACGAACATTTTTTCGGCGCACAGTTTTGTGGCGCCGTAAAGATTGATGGGATTGACCGCCTTGTCGGTGCTCAAGGCAAGAATTCGTCGCACCCCCTGATTGATGGCCGCATCGATGACGTTGCGCCCGCCCATGATGTTGGTCTGAATGGCTTCGAAGGGATTGTATTCGCAAGCCGGGACCTGTTTGAGCGCGGCCGCGTGCACAACGATGGTGACTCCGGCAAATGCGCGCTCCAGCCGCGCCTGGTCGCGTACGTCGCCGATGAAGTAGCGCAGGCTGGGATGATCGAGCCCGGAGGCGCGCATGTCATGCTGCTTCAATTCATCACGGCTGAAAATCACCAGGCGCTTCGGACGATGATCTTTCAGCATCACTTCGACAAACTTTTTCCCAAACGATCCCGTGCCGCCGGTGACCAATACCACCTGCTCTGACCAATTCATTCCATTCGCCTCGTACAGGCTGCCGATTCGCCCGGTTGCCGATCTCCTGCTGACTCAAAACGCGACAGGCGATTTTTCGACGTCTACGACCGGAGTCTGCAATGTGCGATCTTAAGCTTCCGGGCTGGATTTCACGTTGCCGCCTAGTATAGCGGAGTTTCGGCAAATTGTTGTGTCGCCGGAATTGGGCGGTGGGCTGTCTTGAAAACAGCCCACTATCCGAAATTGCATTGCGAACCAACTGAAAGTAGAGCGAAAATTCGAGACGGATTTTTCCCCGTCCAATGCTAGAATGTCGAACGAACACTCAAGCTTCAGTGCAAAATATTCCCTGCGCGAGAACCAGCCTCTTCGAACCGGGATTCAGAGATTCAGTTAGAGCGCCCCGAATGGGCTTTGCTGTGTTAGAGGAATTGTTGTGTCCATCAATCGTGAGGAGTGTGCATGGATTTTGGTCCGCTAGTGCATGCGAATAGTCAGACCGGTCGCGAGATGCAACCCAGCCCGGGATTCGAGCAGATGCGGGCGATGGCTCCGCATATCTATCCTCAGCTTCCTCCCCACGAATCGGCGGCCGGTGAGTATGTTCGCGTTCTGATCAAGCGCAAGTGGATCGTCCTCGGTTGCCTGTTCACCATTTTTTCCGTGGTGACGATCGCCAGCCTGAAGATGACGCCGGTCTACGAGGCCGGGGGAACGATCGCCATCAATAAACCTGACACCAGCCTGAATTTCCAGAACTCTGCGACGGTCAGCCTGGATTATTTCGATCCCACAGAATTGGAGACGGAAGTCAAGATCCTGCAAAGCGATCTGCTGGCGCTGCAAGTCATTCGCGAATTGAATCTCGATCACCGGCCGGAATTCGGCGGAAGGACCACACCGGAGTCGTCGATTGATCTTTCGCCCGATCCGTTGCAGGCCGATCCCGGGCGCGCCTCGGCGATGCTGGGAGCCTTCAAGGGCAACCTGCGCGTCGTGCTGAGTCCGAATACGCGCATCATCGAGGTTCACTACCGAAGCGCCGACCGCGACACCGCCGCTAACGTGGTCAACACGTTGATGCAGACCTATGTCGAGAACAATTTCAAGGCGCGGTTCGAGTCCACCATGCAGGCCTCCGACTGGCTGCAGAAACAGCTCGTCGATATGCAGATGAAAGTCGAAACCTCGCAGGAAAAACTGGTGCGCTACCAGAAGGAGCACGAAATCCTGGGAATCGACGAGAAGCAGAACATCATTACCTCGAAGCTCGATGAGTTGAATAAAGAACTCACCCAGGCTGAGAGCGAACGCATGGACAAGGAAGCCTTCTACCGGCTGGTCGAATCTGGCGATCCGGATGCGATCGCTTCCAGCGCGGGAGGAATCGAGGGCGAAGGTGGTCCGGGCTCGCAAAGCGCCTCGGCACTGCTCGATGGGCTGCGCACCAAGCAGGTCGACCTGAAGATTCAGATGGCCGATCTGAACACTCAGTTCGGGCCCTCGTATCCCAAGCTGGCACAGCTGAATAATCAGCTGAAAGAAATCGACTCGCAGATTCAGGCGGAGATGAAAAAAATTGTCAGCAAGGTGCGCGGGCAATACATGACGTCGCTGCAGCGCGAGAACCTGCTGCGCGACGCCCTCGAACGGCAGAAGCAGGAAGCCAACAAGTTGAATGAAAGCGCAATCGAATACAGCATTCTGAAGCGCGATGCGGAAACCTACCGGCAGCTTTACGAAGGGCTGCTGCAAAGGCTGAAGGAAGCGGGAGTATCGGCGGGACTGAAGGCCAATAACTTCCACATTATCGACAGCGCGCGACCGCCGACCGGTCCGATCGAACCCAACATTCCACGCAACCTGCTGTTTTCCATTCTGCTCGGATCAGCGACCGGCGTGGGACTCGCGTTTCTGCTGGAAGGTCTCGACAGCACGATTCGCACCACCGAGCAGGCACAAATGATTTCAGGCCTGGCCTCTCTGGGAATGATTCCTCTCGGTTCGAAGTCGGCGCGTGAGGGACCGAGTCCGAAGCGGCTTGTAATTGCCAGTTCCAAGGAGGCCGTCGAGCTGGTGACGCAGGTACGGCCGCAATCGCAGATGGCCGAGTCATACCGCGCGCTGCGCACATCCTTGCTGCTTTCGAATCTGGGCGCGCCACCCAAAGTCATTATGATCACGAGCGCGCTGCCCCAGGAAGGAAAAACGACCACCAGCATCAACTGCGCAGTCGTGCTGGCGCAGAAAGGCGTGCGCGTACTTCTGATCGACGCCGACCTGCGGCGTCCCAGCATCCACAAAACCCTGGGCATGGGGCCACGCAGCGGATTGTGCAACGTGCTTACCGGCAGTACGACGCTCGACGCGACCATCACACGCACATCCGTTCTTCCCAATCTGTTTATTTTGCCTGCGGGTACTCCGCCGCCCAATCCGGCCGAATTGCTGGCTTCGACCAACATGCGCGACGTCCTTGCGCAACTGCGCGATCAATATGACCACATCGTGGTCGATACTCCGCCATCGCTCTCCGTCACCGACGCCGTCGTATTGTCGCCGCGCGCCGATGCAGTAGTTCTCGTCATCCGTTCGGGCAGAACGACCAAGCAAGCGCTGCGGCGATCTCGTGACATCCTCGCCCAGGTCAACGCCAAGGTAGTGGGAGTGCTGCTCAACGCGGTCGACTTGAGTTCTCCCGATTACTATTACTACTACGAGTATCAGGGAAAATACGCCAGCTACTATCGCGACGAGAGCGCGGCGAAGCAAGGACAGCAAGAAAACGCTGAAACCGAGGAAGTGGACGAGGTTGAGGGCGATTCTTCAGCCTCCTCGAGCAGCGCGTAGCAGGCGGTTCCTGGCAAAAAGCCGATCACTGAAAGCCGATCACTGAAGATGAAAATGGCATTCAATTCGCCCGGCCGCAAGCGGCTGGTCGCTTCCCTGGGAATCGTGCTGGCCACGATCTACATGGCGTTCGCCGCGCGCGCCCTGGTCGCGTCCTGGCTCGGCGGCCGGGTCACAATAAAAAGCTTGCAGTGGGCGGCGCGCCTCGATCCCGCGAACGCCGATTTCCGCGATCATCTTGGCCGCTATTACGACCTTGTGGTGCGCGATCCAGCAACAGCGATTGGATATTACCGCGCTGCGGTTCAACTCAATCCGCACGCGGCTCGTTACTGGTTCGACCTCGCCAGCGCTTATCAGGTGCTGGGCGACACCAAGAGCCAGACTTGGTCTCTCGAGCATGCGATCGAAGCCGATGCTATGACTCCCGACGTCGCCTGGGAAGCAGGCAATCTCTACCTGGTGCAGGGCGACAACGAAAAGGCGTTGCGCGAGTTCCGCGTGGTCATGGCAAATGACACTTCACTGGCAGATACCGCCATTCAGTTCTGCTGGCGTATCGATCCCGACGTAGACGGCCTGTTGCGCGATGTCGTTCCACCAAACGGCGATGCGTATGTGGCCTTCTTGAGTCTCTTGCAGGTCAAACAGGAGACGGCCGGCACGTTCAAAGTTTGGGATGCGCTGATTGGCTCCGGCCAGCCCTTCGAGTTGAGGCGGGCTCAGGAATATTTCCAATACCTGATCCTGCATAAGGAAGTGGATGAAGCTGCGCTGGTGTGGCAACAGGCCGCAGAGCGCTTCGGACTCGCTGGATACCTACCGAATCCGGCCAACCTTGTCGTGAATCCTCTGTTCAACCAGGAAGTGATCAACGGCGGACTCGGTTGGCATTACGAGAAACAGTCTGGAGTGACGCTGACGCTCGATCCCGGTGATTTTCATGCCGGCCGCCGCTCGCTGCTGATCGCCTTTGATGGTCCAGGAATTACCGACGCTGGAATCTACCAATACATTCCGGTTCAGCCCGACACCACTTACCACTTTTCCGGTTACTACAAGAATGGTGAATTAGAAGGCGCGGGCGGGCCGCACTTCACCATCCAGGATGTGTATAGCCAGGCGGTCTACTACGAGAGCGAGGAATTGAAAGAAGGTGAGTTCTGGAAATCGGTGGACGGAGAGTTTACGACCGGTCCCGATTGCAAACTGATTGTCCTTCACGTGCGGCGGGTGCCAGAGGGCAGTCCCATGCGTGGTAAGCTCTGGATCGACGACTTCCGCCTGGTTCGAAAAAAATCCTGACGCGCGAGCAAGGAATACATAAACCGAGTAATGCATAGACACAGAAAAAAGGAAAAGACTGATCCGCGGGTAACGTCGGGCCGAATCGGCAACATCCTGCTCTACGGCACATTTGGATTGCTGATGTTCGGACCGCTCGCCTTCGGGGCCGTTGAACCTTGGGCGATTTTCATTCTGGAAGCAGGAGCCGTCGCGCTCGCCGGGCTTTGGCTGTACAAGCAATCGCTCGACGGCGAGTTGACCATTCAATGGAACCCGCTGTTTCTGCCGATGGCCGCATTTGGAGCGCTGATCCTGGTGCAACTTGTGTTTCGCACCAGCGCTTATCCGCATGACACGCTTGCGGGAGCGCTTTTGTATGTGGCCTATGCCATTCTCTGCTTTCTGGCCGCGCAGACGCTGCTGCGCAGTTCCCAGGCACGGACCATCGCGGCGATCTTCGCTGTCTACGGCTTGGTCGTGGCGTCAATGGCCCTGCTGCAAGGCGTCGCGCCCAATGGCAAACTTTACTGGATTCGCGAGCCGCGCCTGGGCGGCTGGATCTACGGTCCGTATGTAAATCACAACCACTATGCGGGATTGATGGAACTTCTGGTACCCATCCCGCTGGTGTTGTCGCTGTCGCATCTGGCGGAAGAAAAAGAACGCATCGCCGCAGGAATTGCCGCCGCCATCATGACCGGCACCGTATTTCTCTCCGGATCGCGCGGCGGAATGCTGGCGATTTTTGTCGAGTTCATCGTGCTGGCCATGGTGCTGATGCGAAGACGAAAACGGATGCGCATTGCGATCGGCGTCGTGGCCTTCGCCGCCGTATTCGTTTCTCTGATCGCCTGGCTTGGGGGCAAGGAACTGACCACGCGCATCGCCAGCATTTCGACGGAAGCGCGCACAGAAATCTCCGGCGGAACCCGGCTCTCCATTGATCGCGACGCTCTGCACATGTTCCGCGGCAAGCCCATCCTGGGCTGGGGATTAGGCAGCTTCCCGGTGGTTTATCCGCAGTTCCGCAGCTTCTACACGAATTTTTTTGTGAACGAGGCGCACAACGACTATTTGCAACTGTTGACCGAACTGGGCGTGCTCGGGTTTGCGATCATGGTCTGGTTTCAGGTCGTGATGTATCGCACTGCGTTGAAGAAGATCGGAAACTGGACATCGGAAGTTACCGGCTCGCTCAGCCTTGCCTGCATCCTGGGCTGCACCGGAATTCTGGTGCACAGCCTGTTCGACTTCAATCTGCAGATACCGGCCAATGCGGCGATCTTCTACGTGTTTTGCACGCTCGCGGCGGCGCCACGCCTGTTGCAGCGCACCACACGCAAGCGCAGGACGACTTCCAAAACGGAAGAAGCGGAAATACTGCCGGCCTCCGAAGTTGTGTAGCGAAATGGTTGAACTGATCGTGGACGATCTCAGCCTCCGCAAGCAGCAGGGGAGCGACTGAACTTGCTCCGCGGCGGGCTCACCAGGGCAAATACACCATCCGACCAAAAAACCAAAGCCCCGAAACTTTCTCGGGGCCGCGGGACAAGAATTCAAGGTGGAAATTACGGGTCGGTTGGGCTTTCCGGGTTAGAGTTCCTGGTGAGCACCCAGATGGTTAGTCCCCCAATGGCAGCAGCACCGGCGCCAATCGCATAGGGCGAACTGAGAATGCCCCCTCCAGCAGCGGGAGTGGCCCCGGCGTTCTGGTTCTTATTCTTCTTCTTGTTGTTCTTTCCATTGTCGGGCGCCTGCTCATCAACCGTAGTTTGCTGGCCCTGCTGCAACGTCGTAACATTCCCGCCACCGTCGTCGATCGTCAGCTCGCCTTTGGTGGCTGCGATCCGTACTACGCCATCGACATCGACCACATTGAATTCCGTCCATGCGAATGAGGCAGGGGTTACCTTGACGTCGCCAGCCGTCGTTCCCACTCCCTTGGAAGTGGAGATCGTCACTCCCCCGTGCTCAATCTTCACCGAGGAAGGATCAAACTGGATCAGCGAATCGGAGTGCACGGTAATGCTCGAACCGGCTTCATTGATGTTCGCGACGGAGTCGGAGCGTGTTTGCAGGAGATCCCCGGCAAAAATCGCGGAAGAGGAGCGCGGGACATGGGCGCCGTTAACCCACGCAGCCCCGGTGGTATACAACATGGCCGCGTTCGAATCAGCGGCCATCATCGAAACCGGGAACAGAAGCAGTAGCACGCAACTAACCATCCCGCGGAAACCGGACTTACCCATTCCCACACTCCGTTAATAGCTAGGTTGGTTACCTTGCCCGAAATCGTACCCTCCATCTTGTTGTGCAGTCAATGCCTTTTGTGCTAGGAAAGCGGATTTTCGGTGGAAAACTCCCCGCCGGACGCGGGTTCTAAGACTAGTCCCTATTTCAACGGCATTCTGATGCACTCAGCGCCAGCGCTCGATGCCATTCCACCACAGCACACGCAACCACTCGTCGAAAAAAAATTTGGCCCATTGCCGGTGCTTCCACCAGTCCACACCGAAACTGGCGTCGTCGCGAGACGCCGCGACGGAGAACGATTTATCGCGAATTTCGTGCCGGAAGATGCTCAACGCGCGGCGAGTGTGAAAGTCGGAGGTCACGATCAGGATTCGATTGCCCGGTTCGTGCGCCAGGCATCGCTCTGCGTCGTGCGACTCATCGCGCGTGGAGAGCCCATCAATTGGACACACTTCAATGGACGCGGCTTGCGGAAGCGTCTGGATATATTTCTGGGCGAGTTCAACTTCGGTGGAGTTGTAGATGCGCGCGGCGCGGGGCACATCGATCACCACGCGGCGGGCGTAACCCTGATCGAGCAGTGCCAGCGCGCGAACCGGACGCAAATTGGTTTCCCCGGCTAACACCAGGATTACGTCGGAGCGTTCCGGCGCGTCCACGACCAGCAGCCTTCCCGCATGGACCGCGAACACCACGACGCACACTACAATTAAAGCGACGAGAAGCCAGATGCGCTTTGCTCGAGCATTACCTTTCATGGATTCGGCTTCCTGGATTTGGTTGGCTTCGGGGTGCATTTCGACTCAATCTTTCTGCCTCATGGCATGAATTTACAGCGCGCGTTGTTCGCATGACGCATGCTAAAATTGCAAACACCCCCAGGTGCACTCGATCGACCGATCCTCACGGAAAAATTACAAACTAATATGACCACTTCTTCCACTGCCAGCACTCTTTTTGACCAACTCAAAGGCAAGATTCAGCAGCGCCAGGCACGCGTGGGCATCATCGGACTTGGCTATGTCGGCCTTCCGCTGGCCCTCCTCTACAGTGAGCAAAAATTTCGCGTGACCGGATTCGACATTGACGCGCGCAAAGTCGAAGCGCTCGCCAAGGGCGGTTCTTACATCTACCGTATCACCGGCGAGGAAATCCAGGCTGCGCAGGCGCAGGGTTTTTCCGCCACATCGGACTACGCCCGGCTGACGGAAATGGACGCCGTTATCATCTGCGTCCCAACGCCGCTCGATGAATATCATGAGCCGGATCTCAGCTTCATCACCGGAACCACGCACTCGATCGCTCCCCACCTTCGCGCCGGACAGCTGGTGGTGCTCGAAAGCACGACGTATCCCGGCACGACCGAAGAAGTCATGATTCCGATTCTGGAGAAGGAAAACCGCGGCGGATTGAAAGCTGCGCGCGGCACAAGCGCGTCTGAGAATCAATTCTTCGTGGCCTTTTCGCCGGAACGCGAAGATCCCGGCAATACCAGCGTGGCGCGTCGCGATATCCCCAAAGTCATTGGCGGATTAAACGCGCAGGCCTCGGAGTTGGCCGGCGCGCTCTACGGATCCATTTTCAACCGCACCGTGCCGGTTTCTTCGCCGGCAGCGGCGGAGATGACCAAGCTGCTAGAAAACATTTACCGCTGCGTGAATATTGCACTGGTCAATGAATTGAAGTTGCTCTGCCTGCGCATGGGTCTCGACATCTGGGAAGTCATCAATGCGGCGTCTACCAAGCCTTTCGGCTTTCACCCGTTTTATCCGGGGCCGGGATTGGGCGGGCACTGCATTCCCGTCGATCCGTTTTATCTTTCGTGGAAGGCGAAGGAATACGACTTCCGCACACGCTTCATCGAGCTGGCAGGCGAAGTCAACATGAACATGCCTTATCACGTGCTGGCCTCGGTCAGCGGCGCGCTGAATCGCCACAAGAAATCGATGAATGGCGCACGGGTGCTGGTATTGGGTGTCGCCTACAAGAAAGACATAGACGATCTGCGCGAGTCACCTGCGCTGACGATCATTGAGCTTCTGCAGAAGGATGGCGCGCAGGTCAGCTATCACGATCCCTACTTCCCTTTCATCGGCAAGGGGCGAAAGTATGATTTACAGCTGAAATGCGCCGACATCAAGGATGTGGAAGAGTACGATTGCGTTGTCATCGTGACCGACCATTCTGATTACGATTACCCGCGGATTGTGCGCGATGCACAGCTGGTGGTCGATACGCGTAACGCCACGCGAGGGATCACCAGTAGCAAAATTGTGCACTGTTAGTCTCTGGTCGCTTGATCGGCCGAGAAGCATGTTGGCGGGAACCCGCCAAAACCCTCCCCCTTAGGGCAAATATTCCCGCTGGATGTAGATTCTTGCATCCTAAAGAACGCCGGGAACTTCCGAATTTATTAGGCGGGTTGCGTAAGACATTGAAAAGTTAGACTTTGCGCTCGCCTTACAGGCTGGGTGAATGGCCTGTATCGTGCATACTTGAGATCGGAATAGTACACTTAGCAGATCGAACTCCCAAGGTCCCAGCGTTAACAAAAAGAAGAACTTTTACAAGCTCTGGTGTTTGGAAACAGAGAGCGACCCGCAAGCCTGAGTCGACTATGCCGCAATCGCCTGCTGATTTGACCCTGTTCTCCATGCTGCCACGGCGGAGGATGCCGTGGTCTGAATTTGTGCTGAGCTATGGAACGCAAGCGATTGCCGTGGCCATCCTGGTGTGGATTCCCGTACTTCATCCCGAGGTCATGCAGCAGGCCAGCCACGAACGGATGGCGATTGACCTGGTGCCGACCCCGGTTCCGGTCAATCATGCACCGCAGCGGCAATTGCCCAGGCCCGTGATGACGGCGGAGCTCGACCCTCCGCCTGCGCCGGCATTACGGCTGAGCGCACCGCAGCCTCGGCCAAAAGTGCAAGTGGAGGATACGCCCGCGCCGGTGGTGAAGGTTGCGACGCCGAAACTCGATCTGCCGCCCTCCGATGCCCCTGCCATCCCGAAGCGCATTGTGCGCCTGAATGTTTTGGATACAGGCAGTTCAGCGCCGCAGACCACTCAACGTCCCGCGCAGCAGGTGCAAACCGGAGGATTCGGCGATCCCAATGGAGTTCCGGCGAAGGCGAGTCAGGGAAAGGAAATCAATATCGCCCAGGCGGGCGGATTTGACATGCCCGTCGGACCCGGCGTCGGCAACGGCACGGGAGGAAGCAAGGGCGTGAGCGGCGTGGTCGCCAGTGCAGGATTTGGCGGCGGAATGGCGGTTTCCGATCCGCACACGACTTCACGCGGCGGCGTACATACGGGAGGATTTGGCAACGCCGACGTTGCGGCTCCGCCCACGGTGCAAGCGCATCCGGCTGCCGTGACTACGAACGTCATTCCTGCGGAAATTATTTCCAAGCCCACCCCGGTCTACACCGAGGAAGCACGCCAGAAAAAAATTGAAGGCGAGGTTCTTCTCGAAGTTGTGCTCGAAGCCACGGGGAAAATCCACGTGGTGCGCGTGGTTCGCGGATTAGGACATGGTCTGGACGACGCCGCCGTGCGCGCCGCCGAGCAGATTCGCTTCAAACCCGCAATGAAGGACGGCCAGCCTTCCGATTCGACGGCGGTCTTGCACATTATTTTCCAATTAGCGTGATCTTTTCCCAGAAGGTTCTTATGCGAATAGCAGTTTTGGGGTTTGCAGTTGTTGTTGGGTTCGGGTTTTGTGTGCCTTCGGTTTTTTGCCAGCAGGCTGTGTCTTCCGATCCAGCGCCAGCCGCAAGCACTGCGCCTGCGACATCCGGCGCACCCGCCCAAGCAACGCCGCAAACTGAACCTTCGCTTCCCGCTCCTCCGGCAACGTTTAACGATGTTCTGGATCGTGTTGTGCAGCGCGAACACCTATTCCTGGCGCAGATGCGGCATATGCATCCGATGGTCGAAACCTATCTGCAGAACCTGAAGAATAATAAGGCCGATGGAGGAGGCAACGTGATTCCTTCCGGCGATCAGTACTATCTGGGACGGCTCGACATGTCCGAAGGCCCGGAGGATGTATCTTTCACCGGCCAGCCCGGCTTTGGCCGTCGCCTGATGGTCAAGCTGACCGGAATGTACTCGCTGCATTTTCTGCCCATGGGCTTTGCCCAGATGGTGATTCTGGACACGGACTTTCAAAAGAAGTATTACAACTTCACTTTCGTGCGGCGTGAATTTCTGGGCGAGGTTCGCTGCCTTGTGATCGATGTGCAGCCGAAGCCCGATCAAAAGATCGCCCGCTTCATGGGAAGAATCTGGGTGGAGGATCAGGATTACAACATTGTTCGCTTCAACGGAACCTACGCTCCCCAGCCCAGGATTAATTTCTTTTTCCATTTCGACAGCTGGCGGCTCAATATGCGCCCGGGAACATGGCTTCCTGCCTACATCTATTCGGAAGAGTCGAATCTCAAGACTGGGCTGACCAAAACTTTGCATTTCAAGGCGCAGACCCGGCTTTGGGGATACGACTTGAAGGCACTGGGGAAAAATGAGGAGTTCACGCAGATTCTGGTGGACTCGCCGCAATCGATCAAAGATCAAAGCGATGCCGCCGCCGATGCAAATCCGGTGATGGCCGAACGCATGTGGGAGAAACAGGCGGAAGACAACGTGGTGGAGCGCATGGCAAAAATCGGACTGCTGGCGCCGCCGGGAGATGTGGATAAGATTCTTTGCACGGTCGTGAACAATTTGCTGGTCACCAACAACATCGATCTGCAAGGCGATATCCGCTGCCGCGTGTTGCTGACTTCTCCGCTGGAGTCTTTCACCATCGGGCACACGATCGTCGTCAGCCGGGGCCTGCTGGATGTGCTTCCCGATGAAGCTTCACTCGCCATGGTGCTGGCGCACGAGCTGTCGCACATTGTGCTGGGGCACAAGCTGGATACGCAGCTCGCTTTCAACGACAAAATGTTTTTCCCCGACGAAGATTCGTTTCAGCGTCTGGACTTCAAGCGCAAAAACGCCGATGAAGAAGCCGCAGATACCAAAGCGCTGGAATTGCTGAAGAACTCTCCTTACAAGGACAAGCTGGGCGATGCCGGATTGTTCCTGAAAGCTCTGCAACAGAAGGCGCCCGAGCTTCCAAATCTGATCCGGCCACATCTTGGGAACAGCATGGCGGCGGGTAAGAGTATCCGCATGTCGGAGCTGCTGGCGTCGGCGCCGGCTCTCGATGAGAAGCGACTGGATCAGATTGCGGCCTTGCCGCTCGGCGGACGCATCAAGGTCGATCCCTGGACCGATCAGGTGGAGCTTTCCAAGTCCAAGCCTGTGGCGCTGAACTCGGCAAGGGAGAAAATGGAGTTCGAGATTACTCCGTTTTTTCCTTACCTGACGCGGCTTTCGATGGCAGGGCCGGAGAAGGTCGCGCTTACCACGACCGATCATCCGTCGGAGACGCAGAAGTAGCGCTCAGCTGGGCGAAAAAAGCTTGAGCGGCGCTAGCATGGCCGCGTCATTTCATAGATTATCCTGGCAGATCCCCCAGTTAAGGACGGCTATTGAATCGCGCTGCCAACTTGCGAGAACACATTGTTGGCATTCGAGCCGATGAGCCGGACCGTCCCCACAACAATTACGAGAATCACAGCCAACATCACTGCGTATTCCGCAATGTCCTGGCCGCCTTCATCGTGCCAGAGCTGCTGTAGAAGTTTTCCCACGGGGCTCCTTGTTACATCTTGCTAAGTATTTCTTCGGGGGGAAAGGCCAACCGTGTTGGACACTGCAGGCGTCTCCCGGATACAAAAACAATCATAGTTCCGCGACCGCAGCAATCCAATAGCACCGAAGTGCCAGTGGTTCTCAGTTTGTTACCCCTGTTTTAAAGGCTGTTCCCGAGAGTTCTCAGGCAATACTCTTGAGCGGCAAGGCCTGATTCACTGCGAAAAGAGCGAGTTCCAGTCGGGTGGAGACTCCCAGCTTGTCAAAGATATTGCTCAGGTGATGCTTGACGGTATCTTCGCTGATTTTGAAGTACTCCGCGATCTCTTTGTTGGAATAGCCCGCGACTACCGCAGAAACAATCTCGAGTTCGCGCGGCGTGAGTCCGAATTTCTTTTGCCGTGCTTCGTCGTTGGAGGATTGCATCAGGGTGCGAAGATACTGGACCAGATTGGAGACGCTTTCGCGCCCAACCCAATACTCGCCCGACATCACGGTTTGAATCGCCTTTAAGAGCAACTGCGTTGCGGAGTCCTTCAGCACGACTCCACGCGCGCCCAGTTGCAGCGCTTCGACGATCTGGCTTTTCTCTGCTGCCGCAGTCAACAGAATGACGCGCACGGGAGTCGCGTTGGCGGGCTGGCTCAAATCGCGCAACGCCTCAAGGCCGGGATGCTTCGGCATGGCCAGATCCAGAAGCATGATGTCCGGCTTGAGCTGCTTGGCCAGCTTCACCGCCTCGGCGCCGTCGGAGGCTTCGCCCAGGACTTTAAAATCTGACTCGGCCTCGAGCAGACGGCGCAGGCCGTCGCGGAAGATGGGATGATCGTCGGCGATTACGATGCGGATAGTCTGCGGCTTTCTAGAATTCATGCGGCACCTCGCCCCGAGGTACGGTGATTTCCAATCGTGATCCTTGGCCGGGACTTGATTCTACCGTGAGTTCGCCGGCAATTAAACGCAAGCGTTCCTTAATAATCATCGGACCCTTGCCGATCTCATCCATTTGGCTTTGATTGAGACGACCGGAAAATGGGAAGCCCTTGCCGTCATCTTCCAAGGTAAGATTCCACCTCTTTTGGCCCGATCCCAGGCGAACGAGAGCATGTTTGGCTCCGCTGTGTTTCCGCACGTTCACCAGGCCTTCCTGCACGATGCGAAGCAGTTCGCGGCAAACGCGCTGCGGCATGTCGAGTTCCTCGATATCGGTGACAAAACGTGTATTGATGCCGGTTTCGCGCTGGAAGCGCTCGACGGTATCGTGCAGGACCCCAAGCAGCCGCTGGGCGTCAACGTCGATGGCCTTCATCTGCTGCATCAGTTCGCGCAGCTTCAGCACTTCCTCGCGCAAAAGGCCCTGGATTCGGCCCAGCTCCCCGGTGATCGAGCGTCCCGCTTCCGCCTGACGCCGCACCACGTCAACCTGCATCTCGACGGCAATGAGCGACTGCACGGCACCATCGTGCAGTTCGCGCGCGAAGCGCGCACGTTCGGCGGCGCTGGCGCGACGGCGCAAGCGATGCAGAAGGTAAACGTTGTACACCGCCGGTCCCACCTGCTGCACCAGATTGAGCAGGAAACGCAGCTCCTCCTGTTTTTCTCCGCGCCATGAGGGATCGAACAGAAACACCCGCCCACGCCATTCCGCGCCGAACAGGAACGAAACTGTGATCAGCGAGCGAAACTCTTGCGCCTCGCGCAAGCGGACCATCGACTCATCATCGGGCACCAAAAGCGGGTTGCCATCGGCATCGAGCGCCAGGATGGACCAGCGCTCGCTGTTGGCCGCGGCGTAACACACGCCGTCGGGGAAATCCTCGAGATACGTTTTGGCGTCGCGTGAGCCGGAATCGAGCCACCGAAATTCGGAAGACGCTCCATTCATCGGTTTGCCAAGTTCACCGACAAATACGCGATGACTATGCGCCTCCTGTGCCGCCACGACGACTCGCGACGCGCCATACATTGACATGCATTCGCTGAAGATCTGCTGAATGGTTCCATTGAGTCCGGCTTCGACTCGAACTCTGGAGAGCAGTCCGGTAACGACGGCCTTCTCGGCCCGCAGATGTTTCTGCCGCTCCGCCAGATATCCGAGCAGAAGACCCATGACCAGCAGGTAAACCGAAAGCATGAACAGGCGTTCGGGATCGAACTCGCCGACGTTCACCTTCAGCCCGGTAAAAGCGCTCAGTCGCGAAGGACCACCGGGAGTTTCCATGATGTGGAGCACCCACAGACTTTCGATCCAGAGCAGAGCCACCTCGGCGGCGGCGGTGCCCAGGGTTTCCCACAGCCCCCAGCGATAGGCGGCCGCGGCCAGAACGAAAAAGAAGAAAAGAAAAAACGGAGTGCGCGGTCCCTCGGCGAATATGGAAATCACCGCCGGCCAGATGACGTCGCCGGCATGGACCAACAGGCGAAAGGCGGCAGTAGAGCGCTGCCTCCGGCGCAGCAGCATGATGATCAAAATGCCATTGGCGAGATAGAAAACGAATAATCCGTACGCAGCCCAGGAGTGGCCGAGTTCGGTCGGATCCATGCGAATCGCGACCAGAGTGGAAACGGCAAGAAACACGCGCGCTGTCGCCAGCCAACGCTCAATCCGGCGAGTTTCCCCTGGATCCGGAGGAATCCGCAGCCTCCAGGAATCCTGGTAGCGGTCAGGGCTTGTATTCAAAACGATCGTTCTCCACCGAAGTGGCGGTTGCTGTGCATATTATTGAATGAGAGTGGCTTACGGCAAGTCGGCGGTATCGGCAGGTTGTGCGAACGTAAATCCGGCGGAGTAGTGAAGGTTACTGGAGTAACCATCTTCCACAATAGGATCGCATCTAGAATGGCAGACGGGGCTCGTTTTTGAGTACAAGATATAAAATCTGGCTGGCTGCAACCGGCGCAGCACTGGCAGCGTTGATCGTGGCTGCCATCGCGTTGCGTCAGTCATTTGCCCTGACCGCCTTCAGCGATATCATCCAGTGCCTGCTTCTGGCCTCGGGGACGGCCGCATTTGTTCCTCTCGCAGCACGCTCAGAAGGACGTTTGCGACTTTTCTGGTCATTGATCGCGCTGGGCATCGGTTTCTGGTTCACTTATCAACTCTTATGGACCTACTACGAAGTCGTCAAGCGCGTTGAAGTCCCGGCGCTGTTCGACGGCGATATCATTCTTTTCCTGCACATTGTGCCGCTGACGGCTGCTCTGACGCTGCGCCCGCACGTTTCGCGCGATGAATACGCCCCGCGCCTGGGCCGGCTTGATTTCGCGCTGTTGCTCGTCTGGTGGTTCTATCTCTACGTTGTGACCGTCATTCCCTGGCAGTATGTAGTGGCCGATGCACCGGCTTACAGCCGCAACCTGAACACTCTTTATCTGGTGGAGAAGCTGGCGTTTCTTACGATTCTGGCGATTGGCTGGATTGGCAGCAAAGGCGATTGGCGGAATCTTTACGCCAGTCTGTTCGGCATGGGCTTGTGTTATTCGACCAGTTCTTATGTGGCGAACTGGGCTCTGGCGCGCAATCTCTATTACAGCGGGAGTCTCTACGATGTGCCCTTGGCGATCGCGATGGCGTGGCTGACGTGGATCGGCTTGCGTGCAAAGGCAAAAGCTGCTGACAGCGATGCGCGTGAAGTTTCGACTGTATACGGAGTGTGGGTTGCGCGCTGCGGCATGATCGCCGTTTTCTCACTGCCGCTGTTTGCGATTTGGACCATGTCCAGTGGTTCAATGCCGGCGCGTATTCGTTTGTTTCGGCTTGTCCTGACGTTGATCGCGGCGCTTGTGATGGGAGTGATGGTGCTGCTGCGCCAGCATCTTCTCGATCGCGAGCTGGTTCACCTTCTGAACCGTTCGCAGGATTCCTTTGACAGCCTGAAGCGGCTGCAGGCCCAAATCGTGCAGTCGGAAAAACTGGCGTCGATTGGACAGTTGGTCGGCGGAGCAGCTCACGAACTCAATAACCCGATCACGGCTTTGCTGGGATACTCCGATCTGCTGAGCAGCACCCCATTGACTGCAGAGCAGCAACCTCTGGCAGCCAAGATCGGACAACACGTGCGCCGAACCAAGTCGCTGGTAGCCAGCCTCATCAGTTTCGCGCGGCCGCCGGCGCCGCGCACTTCTGTGGATTTGAATGCCCTGATGCGCACCGCGATCAAGCTCACGCAGAATCAATGGCAGGCTCTCAAAATGGAGGTGCGCGCAGAACTGGATCCGACGCTTCCCAAGATCCATGGGGATTCCAATCAACTGCTCCAGGTCTGCATACAGTTAGTCGGAAACGGTCTTCATTTTCTTAGCGAGCAGGGCGGCATAGGACTGAACGTTTCGACGCGCCACGATCGGGGCACGTGCATGATGGAGATTGCGACTATTCCGCTGGCGGCGGCAACGTCGTCAGACGGCGCAGTTTCCGCCGCGGAGCCGGAGGACAGCCTGGGCCTGAGCGCATGCCAGGGCATTCTGCAGGAACACCAGGGACAGCTTTGCTGCGAGCGGCGCACACCGGCCATTTCGGCAATGCGGGTGGAACTTCCCGCCGATCCCACTCCAGCCAACGGAATGCAGTCTATGCTCCCGGCGCTGTGGCAATCTCGACCGTTCGCTTAAGCTGCCCGCAGGCGGCATAAATGTCGCGGCCTCTCGGCCGCCGCACAAATGCCGGGATTCCCGCTTTGATCAGAACTTGCTGAAAATTCTCGACGCGTTCCTGCGCCGGAGTGGAAAACTGGATGCCCGGTCCCGGGTTCAGTGCAATCAGATTGACTTTGGCACGCATTCCCCGCAAAAGCCCGGCGACTTCTCTTGCATTCTCGTGCGCATCGTTCACATCGTGGAGAAGCACGTATTCAAAGGTAATGCGCTCCCGGTTGCGTAAAGGAAATTCTTTTGCCGCTGCGATCAATTGCTCCAAATCCCATTTGCGATTCAGCGGCATCAGCTTCGTGCGCAACTCGTCATTGGATGCGTTCAGTGAAATCGCGAGCTTGGGACGAACCGGCTCGCGTCCAAAATCACGAATGCGCGGCACGATTCCCGCCGTGGAGACGGTCATGCGCGATTCTGGAATGCCAACTTCTGCTACCAGCAATCTCACCGCCTTCATGAAGTTTTCATAGTTCAGAAACGGCTCGCCCATGCCCATGAAGACCAGATTGATTCTGTGTTCCGGAGGCGCGACTCTGCGATCGCGCAGCACGGCGCAGACCTGCCCGACGATTTCTCCTGCTGTGAGATTCCGTTTCACGCCCAGCAGCGCGGTCAGGCAAAAGTGGCAATCAACGGCGCAACCGACCTGGCTGGAGACGCAGATCGTGGCTCTGTCAAATCCGGCTTGATCCCGGTCCGGCGCTGCTTCGCTGCCGTTGTGCTCGGCCGGAGGGCCGGAAGCGGCAGTCCCCGCATATTCCGCCGTGGTCGACGATTCTCCCGCTCCGCTGCCGTCTCCGGCCTCGCCACCATCGCCCTCCGGCATCCAGACGGTCTCGACAGTTTGACCATCGGTGAACTTTATGAGAAATCGCAGCGTGCCATCTTGCGAAAGGAATCTCTGTTCGATCACCGGCAAGCCCACGGACAACCCTTGTGCGACCAGCTTCGTGCGCAATGACTGGGGTAGGGTCGATATCTGCTCAATCGAGTCAATCCCTTGCCGGTAGACGGCTTGGGCGATTTGCCGTGCCCGATAAGCGGGCTCACCGGCGCGCTCGATTTCGAGCGCGAGCTCTGCCTGGTCCATCCCGAGCAAATTGTTTTGCACCGCCACGGTCAATCGATTGTCGCCAACCTTTACTTAAGTTATTGATTCTAAGAGGCCTAAACTATTCTCGCACGCCCAGCTGGGGTGTGTAAAAATGGTGATGGGTTCTGCCAGCTAAAATTGCCGGTTTCATAATCTGTCTTCATAGCAGGTTGCCATCATGCCACAGGAAGCTCGGAATATTCGTCGTCAGGTTCTGCCTAATGGTTTGATCATCATCACCGAGCAGATGGCGCATATCCGCTCGGCATCGATTGGCGTATGGCTTCAGACCGGTTCTCGCGACGAAGCCCCCGAATGGAACGGTATCTCCCATTTTATTGAGCACATGGTTTTTAAAGGGACCCGGCATCGCACCGCCGAGGAGATCGCCCGCCAGGTGGATTCGATTGGCGGCAATATGGACGCATTCACCGCAAAAGAATGCATCTGCTTCAACGTCAAAGTTCTCGATGAGCACGTTCCGACCGCGCTCGATATTCTGAGCGATCTGGTGCTCAATCCGGTCTTCGATGCCGCCGACATCGCTCGCGAACGCGGCGTGATCATGGAAGAAATCAAGATGGACGAGGACAATCCCGATTATCTCGTCCACGAAATCTTCACCCAGAACTTTTGGAAAGATCATCCCCTGGGCAAGCCGATCCTGGGGACGAAGGAAACCGTGAAGCGCTTCGAACGCGAAGCTGTTCTCGATGCTTACGCGCACCGTTTCGCGCCGGGAAACATTATCGTCTCTGCGGCGGGAAATCTGAATCACGAAGCGTTTGTAAAACTCGTCACTGATCATTTCGAACACATGAAACCCATGACGAATGGGTTTCATTCCTCCACACCCAAGATCGTCTCGCGCATTGTGTTGCGAAACAAGAAGGCGCTCGAGCAGGTTCAACTCTGTCTCGGCGTGCCCTGCCATCCCATCGCACACGAGAGGCGTCATGCCGGTTACGTTCTCAATACGCTGCTCGGTGGGGGCATGAGTTCTCGCCTGTTTCAGAATATTCGCGAACGCCAGGGATTGGCCTATTCGATTTACAGCGATTTGAATCCGTATCGCGATACCGGATGTCTGGCGGTTTACGCGGGGACATCGTTGTCATCGGCAGCAAAGGTCGTGCAATCGGTGGTCAGCGAGTTTCGCAAGCTCAAGAATGAGCCCGTTTCCGAAGAAGAATTGCGGCGCTCCAAGGCCCAACTCAAAGGCAGCCTGATGCTGTCGCTCGAGTCGAGCACGGCGCGCATGTCGAATCTCGCCCGCCAGGAAATGTATTTCGATCGCTACTACGATCTGGATGAATTGATTGCACGCATCGAGGCAGTCAGTTCGGAAGATTTGACTGCTCTGGCGAATGAGTTCTTCAAGACCGAATCGGTCGCCGTGGCGGCGCTGGGCAATCTGAATGGGCTGAAAATCACGCGCGAACATCTCGCCTGCTGAGCTGCCAACGGTTCCGGGCAAGAGCCGCGAAAGATCCCCTGTGTAACTTTCTTCCGGGTGACACATCCGATTTGTGCCCGCGGCAGAATGCTGTGGGCCTATCCAAATCCAAACTCATTCAGGGAGAAACCATGAAGAAGCTTTGCAGCACTCTCGCGCTTGCCTGCATGCTCGGCGCTGCCCTGGCCGCCTTCGGCCAGGACGCAATGAAGCAGGACACGATGAAAAACGACACCAGCCAGCAAGACACGACGAAAAACGACCAGATGAAGAATGGTCAAACGAAGAACGATAAGAAAGCCAGCAAGCCAAAGAGTTCCAAGTCAGGCAAGAAAGATACGATGAAGAAGGACGACATGAAGAACGATACGATGAAGAGCGATCAGAGCAAGGATCAGATGAAGCAGAACTAGTTGCTGTCGTGGCTTCTTGTCGTGGAGATCAGGCGCGGGCCCGAGGCTCGCGCCATTTTTATTCCGCCGCATCACTTGGCTGCGAGATTCGCCGCTTGGCCGGGCGGATTATTTTCCTCCTCCAGATCCGCATGGGCGTCGTCATCCTGCACAATTGAACCGGCTGGGCCGGCCTTGGCGGTTTGCAGATATTTCCTCAGGCAACGCGTACATGGCGCATAGCCTTCTTTCAGAGCCTCTTTCGCGGTGAGCGACCGCACTTGCTTGCCGTGAATGAACGAGCAGCCCGCAACGTGAAATATTTTGCTGTCCGCGGCAACCAGCACCACCATGTCGGGGGGAATATTCTTCGCTGCCTGCGCCATCAGATCACGGCGGGCGCGCTGGGTCGCCCATGAATTTGCAAAATGCAGGCCGCCGACGACCAGCGCCAGCGCGGCTACGGGAATCAGCCATGCCTCCATCGACAGCCAGCGACTGCGAGCGGGACGCGCATTCCGAGCGAGTCTTTTCTCCAGCCGTTTGCTGAATCCCGCGGGCGCCTCCATCATGCGCTCGTCGCCATAGAGCCGGACCACGTTCTTCGTACCCGCAAGCACTGAGGCGCACCGTGGGCAAGTCCGAAAATGCTGATCCATGGCCGAGCGCAAGGCGGCATCGACGTCGCCGTCGAGAAAGTTCGAAATCTCATGCCAGATTTTTTCGCAGCCGATATTTTCCTGGTTCATTTCCGGGTTCATCTTTTCGCCGTGCGCCGATTCATGATTCGTCGACTCGCGATTCGTGGATTCGCGATTGCTTGGGTCGCGATTTTCGTGGCCTACCATGGCTTCGACCCCTTCTCGAAGGGCAGGCGGCTGAACCAGCCCTGCTCCCAGCCTCCCGCGAGCAAATCGCGCAACATCAGCCGCGCTCGCAGCAGCCTTGTTTTCACAGAGGCGACGGAGATTCCGAGCGCCTCGGCGGTTTCCTGGATGTTGAGTTGCTCCATGTCACGTAGAACGAAAACTTCGCGATACTTGCGGTCGAGCGAAGCCAGAGCCTGGGCCAGTTTCTGCCGGACCTCCTTGCGCTCCAGCGCTTCGGAAGGAATTTCGCGCCAATCAGCGAAATCGCGCGGAGTATAGTCACCCTCTTCTTCGCGCCGGTCGTCGATGCCTTCCATCACCACGGTTCGCTCCCTTCTTCGCCGCATCAGCGCTTCGTTGACCGTGATCTGAATGAGCCAGGTGCTGAAGCGCGATTCGGCGCGAAACTGGCGGATATTGGCGAACGCCTTGAGCATCGCTTCCTGGGCCACATCTTCGGCATCGGTTTCATTTCGCAGGATGGCGAGAGCCGCGGCATAGACGCGCCGTTCATACGGTTGAACGAGCTCGTAAAACAGTTCGTTCTGGCCGCTTTGCACGCGCGCGATCAGATCCTGCTCGCGGGTCGGCCGCGTCTGGTCCGGGTTCGAAATCGGGTTGTTCAAGACCACGTTGGCTTCGGCCATCACAATTCGCCGCCCGTTACGTCCGCTGATCCTACTGGAGTCGTCTCGTCGTTACCCATCCGACCCGCGCTTCCAAGCCGTGCGCTTCCAACCGGTAATCTTCCAACCGGTAAACATGGAAATGAAATTGTTCCAGCCGTGCAGGATCACCATGACCAGATGCCCGAGCACAAACCCGAGCATCGCCCACATGAGAATGAAGTGCCAAAGGCGCGCCCAGTGGAATCCGCCCATCAGCCATGCCAGCCAGGAAAACTGAATCGGCTTCCAGATTGCGAAGCCGGTCAAGACCATTAGCGCGCCCAGCACGATGACGGTCGTGTAAGCGTGTTTTTGCAGCGGATTGTAGACTTCGGCCTGCTCTGGTTTGGGACCGAAGAAAAGGTAATACCGCACCATGGGCCACACGCCGGGCAGGTCGCGGCGTGTGAACAAAACTTGCCGATAATTTCCGCTGAACAACTCGTAGCCGACATAGACCAAACCCGTGGCAATGTAGATCCACATGAATGTCAAATGCCACTGCAGTGCGCCACCCAGCCATCCGCCAATGGCGAACGCCTTCGGCCAGTTCAGCAAGTCCTTCTGTGGAATTTTGGCGCCGAAGCTGGGGAAGGCGCGGAAAATCTGCAGGCCGCTACCCGCCATCACAAAGAGGGAGATCGCGTTCAGCCAGTGGCAAATCCGCACCGGCAACGGATGTTCGTACACAGCGCGTGCGACGACTTCCGTTTCGTCGCCTTTTGCGCGCGTGATTTCGATGACCGCATCACTCATGGGTAAACCCAGGTTTCAAAGTTTCAGAGCTTCAAGGTTTCAGTAAAAACCTGCACCGAACCGATCGCACTTTGAAACTCTGGCACCTTGCAACTTTTAAACTTGGCCCTCACAGTCCGTAAAACCCCGAATAGCCCTGATCTTCCCAATATCCCACTTTGCCATTGAGAACGTTCGTGACTTTCAAATCGGTCAGGTATTTTGCCTGCTTATAGCCGATTTTCGCCGGAATATTCAGGCGCAGCGGTGCGCCGTGTTCGCGGGTCAGCGGGCGATCGTACATCTCCCAGCAGAGCAGGGTCTGGGGATGCAACGCCGTCGCCATATCAAGCGATTCATAGTAATCGTCGGCGCAGGTGACCGAGATGAAACGCGCCGAAGTATCGGCGCCGATCATGTTCAAGAAATTCGACAGCCTTGTGCCACCAAAGCGGCCAATCGCATCCCAGCCCTCAACGCAGACGTGGCGTGTGTTCTGGCGCTGAAGAGGCAGACTCTGGATTTGCTCCAGTTTGTAGTCGCCCGGCTTTTTGACTAGCCCGGTTACGGTCAGCGTCCAGTTCTCGAAAATGACTCCGGGATCGTCGACGTCGTAATCGTTGATGGGAAATTTTTCAAACGGCGTTAATGCAGAGTCCGCGAAGGTGGTCGCCAGATGACCGCGTCGGAACATCAAGGCCGAAGCCCAGTCACTGAACCCTAGTCCCTTTTTGAGCAACCATTCCTGCGCGCCGGGGATGGCGAATGCACCCAGCGCGAGCAGGGGAGCGAGTTTCAGCAATTCGCGTCGCGATACTTGGGCGAACTTGCGCTCGGCCATTTGAGGATTAAGTATTCTCGGAGGCTCGGCAGAAGTCTGACCGCTGCTTGGCTGAGCGACACTCGAATCGTCCATTGCAGGTGGTTGATTCTCTTGCGCGGGCTGACCCTCTTGCCGAGGCGTGCCCTCGCCAGCAATCTTGTTTGGGCCGGTTGCCTTGGTCTCATCCGGTTCCATATACGGTCAGAGACAAAATATCTCCACTATGGGATTCCAAACGGAACGCAAAGTTACAAATGTGCTCCCGCACAGTGAGATCGTGGGTGCGATTCAGGTAACCATAGCACGTCGATCGTGAGCCGGGGCCGGTCCATGTGAGTTTTTTACCTGCTGGCCTTTGCCGCTCTTTCAGGGCATACTAGGCTGGGTTTTTTATAAAGGCAGCGCAGCATGCCAGAGCGCGGGTCAGAGTCGAAACCGGAGTGGGACACCGCGGAACGTCAGCCGTTCCGGCCTCAATCCAGTCCTAAGCCTTCATCCGGGGACATTCATTCCAAACTTCACACGACCAAAAGTTGGCGCTGGCTCGGCCCGGCCTCGGCTCGCGACGTTTCGATCGAACCGCAGCAGCGGCGCCTGATGGTTGCGGCTCTCGCCTTGCTGCTCCTCGCGCTGGCGTCGCTTCTGTATCACGATCGTGACTTCTGGTTCCCCGATGCACCGGATTCTACGGACGCCAGCAATCAACAGCCGCCTGCAGTAATCGTCAGGCCCACTACGCAGCAGCCAGCCACGATAGCGAAAGCCGAGGTTCCCGTCCGGAAGAAATCGCGCAGTTCCGCTCAGGGGAACTCAGTTCCGGTAAACACCTCGGTGCCAGTCAACCATGTCGAGGCGGACGGCTCCGATGGTCCCGTTGCCGCCATCACGCAGCGAACCGTGCTTCCTCCGCTTGAGGTCGAGGTGGTCGCTGGTGATGCGCATAGCGTGGTTCGCCCGGGCTCGAACTCGGTTCACGTAGAGCTTCCGTCCGCATCGCCCGCTCCGCAGGGCCTGCTTCCGCCGCTCCCGATGAAGCCGCAGCGACGGCCACGCGCGTTGCCGCTGAGCGTGTCGAAATGTCCGGCGACGCGAGCAGTCTGGTTGCCCACACAGTGAAGCCCGGATATCCTCTGCTGGCGCGCCAGATGAAGGTGCAAGGATCGGTGATTCTGCAGGCGCTGATCGGCAAGGATGGCATGATCCAGAATTTGCAGATTCTGAGCGGTCCCCCGATTCTGGCGAAAGCCGCCGAAGACGCGGTTCGGCAGTGGCACTTCAAGCCGCATTACGAGGGCGCGGATGCAGTCGAGACACGGGCGCTCATCACCGTGAACTTCACCATTTCCACCAATTGAATTTTGGAGGGCGTCTTGTGAATTCCTATGCCGCCGCACTCGCCTGGACTCTGGCCGCTTTCTGCTCAGTTTTTTTTCGCGCGGCTCCCGCGGCTCACATTGACGAGGGCAAGTCTATGAACGTTTCCAGTCCAAGCTTTTCGGACGGCGGCGACATCGCGAAAAAATTCACCTGCGATGGCGCCGATGTCTCGCCGCAACTCAGCTGGAACGCCGCGCCCAAAGGAACAGAGTCGTTCGCGCTGCTGGTCGACGATCCCGATGCTCCCGTGGGGAACTGGAATCACTGGACGAT
>JASHOT010000002.1 GCA_030040965.1 Candidatus Sulfotelmatobacter sp.
GCGGCAAGGCAGCAGTTCGAAGCCGCAAAAGCTCAACTGCAACAGGCGGAGGCGAACGATATAAAAATACAAAACGATCTGGGACGCTACAAACAACTGATCGAGAAGCAGGAAATCTCCCAGCAACAGTACGATCAGGCGATCGCCGCGGCAAAGGCCAGCACCGCCACAGTCGAGGCCGCGAAGGCCAGCGCCGAAGCAGCGCAGCAGCAGGTGACGCAGGCGCAGAGCAAGCTCATTCAAGCCGAGGCCAACCGGGAATACGCCAACACCGCCCCCAAGCAGATGCAGGTGATTCGCGCACGGGCGTCGGAGGCGCTCGCGCAGGCGCTGCAGAAAAAGGCCGCTCTCGAACAGGCCGCGCTCAATCTGCAATATACGAAAGTGATTGCGCCGGTGAACGGCGTCGTGAGCAACCGCACCGTGGAAGTCGGGCAGAACGTCTCGCCAGGACAGGAATTGATGAAGGTGATCGAACTCGACGATGTCTGGGTCACAGCCAACTTTAAAGAGACTCAACTGCGACACATGAAGCCCGGGCAACCTGCCGAAATCGAGGTCGACGCCAATGGCAAAACCTACCATGGCAAAGTCGACAGTTTTGCCGGAGCCAGCGGCGCGCGTTTCAGCCTGCTGCCGCCCGAAAACGCAACCGGTAATTATGTAAAGGTCGTGCAGCGCATCCCGGTCAAGATCGTTCTTGATCCCGGTTCCAACAAGGACGGGTACCTGCGTCCCGGCATGTCGGTCACGCCCAAGGTCTGGATCGAGAAATAAGCTCTGGACCGAATCATGACGATGCTGATTCATGAGGAGAAATGAGTAGCGCTACCGCTACGTTTGATCAGGCCGAACCCTGGCGTCCGGCGATTAATCCGTGGATCATCGCGGTCGCGGTCACGCTGGCCACGTTCATGGAGGTGCTCGACACTTCCATTGCCAACGTGGCGCTGCCGCATATCGCCGGCGGCCTCTCCGCCGGGCAGGATGAAAGCACCTGGGTGCTGACTTCTTATCTGGTCTCCAATGCCATTGTGCTGCCGTTGAGCGGGTGGCTCTCGTCCATCGTCGGCCGCAAGAACTTCTACATGGGCTGCGTGGCGCTGTTCACGATCAGCTCATTTCTTTGCGGACTGGCGCCGAATCTTTCCACGCTGATTCTGTGCCGCGTGCTGCAAGGCGCCGGCGGCGGGGGATTACAGCCAAGCGAGCAGGCCATCCTGGCGGATACGTTTCCTCCCGCCAAGCGCGGCATGGCGTTTGCCGTCTACGGTATTGCAGTTGTGACTGCGCCGGCCATCGGGCCCACGCTCGGCGGATGGATCACCGACAACTTCACCTGGCGCTGGATTTTCTTCATTAATATTCCGGTGGGAATTCTTTCCATTCTGCTCACCTCGCGTCTGATTCAGGATCCGCCCTACTTCCGCCGCCGCAAGCTGAGCGAAACGCACATCGATTTCGTGGGCCTGGGATTTGTCGCGCTGGGACTGGGAACGCTGCAAGTGGTGCTCGACAAAGGCCAGCGCGATGACTGGTTCGAATCGAATTTCATCCTGACCCTGGCTCTAATCGCCGTCGTATCCCTGTTGTTCGTCATCGTCTGGGAGTGGAAAAATAAAGACCCGATCATCGATCTGCACCTGTTCCGCGACCGGACCTTTGGCATCTCGAATCTGCTGATGTTCATGCTGGGCTTCGCGCTGCTCGGCAGCACGCTGCTGTTGCCGCTTTTTATGCAGACCATGCTGGGGTATACGGCGCAGAAGTCGGGACTGGCGCTGATGCCGGGCGGATTTACCATCATGCTGCTTCTGCCGCTGGTCGGATTTCTCTTGTCGCGCTACACGCCGCGCTGGCTGCTGTTTGTCGGCCTCGCCATGCTCTCTCTCTCACTTTTCCACATGACGAACTTTGACCTGGATATCGACTTTCGCACGGCCGCGATGGCGCGCGTCATTCAAGCCGCGGGGATGGCATTTCTATTCGTCCCCATCAACACGGCAGCTTACGCGTTCCTGCCGCGCGAAAAAAATAATGCCGCTTCCGGCCTGATGAACCTGGCCCGCAACGTCGGCGGCAGTGTCGGGATTTCTGTGGTCACCACCATGCTCGACCGCCGCACTCAGGTGCATTTGACCAACCTGGCGAGCCATCTGAGTCCGACCAATCCCGCGTTGCAGGCAATGATTCAAGGCGCAACCCGTGCCATGCAGACCCACGGAAACAGCGCCGCCGGTGCGACTCAGCAGGCCTATGCCCTGGTGCAGGCAACGGTGATCCGGCAGGCCACAATGCTGTCGTATATCGATTGCTTCTGGTTCCTGGGAGTGGCCATTCTGCTGATGATTCCGATGGTCTTCCTGATCAAAAAGTCGAAACCCGGCGGCGGAATGGCGGTACACTAAAAGTAGAGCATGTTCCGCATCATCACGATCGAACGCGAGTTCGGCTGTGGCGCGGCTGCAGTGGGCGCGTCGCTGGCCGAGCACCTGGGATGGAAGCTCTGGGATCAGCGACTTACCCAGGAAATCGCGCGATTGGCAAACGTCTCACCCTCCGCGGTGAAACGCTGCGATGAGCGCATGGACAGCCGCCTGCATCGTCTGGCAAAAACCTTCTGGCGCGGCAGTTACGAGCGCTCGGCCGCGCTGGGCAGTCAGATTTTCGATACCGACCGGATGATGACCATGATGCAGCAGATCATGGACAATATCGCGCGCGAGGGAGATGCCGTCATTGTCGGCCGCGGCGGGCCGTATTTTCTGCGCGCGCACGCCGATGCCTACCACGTTTTCCTCTATGCTCCGCGGGCGGAAAAGATTCGCCGCACCATGGCCGACGGACACTCGCGCGAGGAGTCCGAGGAGATGGTCGACATCGTCGACCGCGAGCGTGCCGCTTACATCAAGCACTACTTCGAAGCGGACTGGCCTACGCGCTCGCTCTACCACCTCATGGTCAATACCGCAGTTGGAAACGAGGCCGTGGTTCAGACCATTCTCAATACCATGCATCTGGTAGCGGGCAGCCCGAAGGCCACGGATTACGAGCCGCCGAAGGTGCCTGCTACTTCGCACTGACGGGCAACCAACAGCCATTCTTCCCCTGCGCCGGTTTAGGAAATATCGTCGTCCACACTTCAGTTGTCATCCTGAGGCCTGCGCACTTTGCAGGCCGAAGGGCCTATGCAACTTGTTGAGCGAGGTGATGATGCTGCCAGAATGCATCAGTCCTTCGCCGCAAACCACGTTCCTCAGCATGACAATGTGGAGTACAGAAAAACTAAAATGGTTTCGGCGTCACTTTGCAGTTGACGTCCGCGGCTGGGCCGGCCGTTGCGGCGCAGGGCAGCAATCGTCGGCGCATGAATCCGCGCGCGAGCCGAGCGAACCGAGTGCGCGCCGTTCCGTGCCGGGATGTATCCGTTCCAGAATCAGCTCGCGAATCATGGCGATGAATTTCGCATGCACGCCAACTGTTTTTGCGCGCGCCATAGGCAAGTTGAGGAAGTCGCAAAGTTGCCGGGCCTCGATGTCGAGATCGTAGAGCACTTCCATGTGATCGGAGATGAAGCTGATGGGAGCAAGCACAACCGCGCTCGCAAGGTTGCGTGTCTTCACCTCGCGGAGATAATCCAGAATGTCGGGTTCGAGCCAGGGCTGGCCAGGTGCGCCGCTCCTGCTCTGATACACGAGCTCGTCATTCTTCACATTCAAACGTGAAGAAACCAGCCTGCGTACTTCTTCCAACTGGCGCACATAATCCGAGGTGCTCGCCATCGAAATCGGAATGCTGTGCGCGACGTAAACGATCTGCACATTCTCTCTCGCGTTTGCCGGGATTTCGTTGAGTGCGTCGGACACCCGGCTCTCGGTTGCTTCGATGAATCCGGGGTGATTGAAGAAGACGCGCAGCTTGTCGATTTCGGGTACGGCTTGTTCAGGATCGTCTTTGTTCAGCACATCCGCGCCAACTTCTTTCTGCGCGCGGACGATGTCTTCGCGATATTGGCGGCATCCGGAGTAGGAACTGTACGCAGATGTGACGAACGCCAGTGCACGCCGAATTCCGTCGTCGCGCATCTTCCGCAAAGTGTCGGCGAGCATGGGATGCCAATTGCGATTACCCCAATAGACGGGCAGGCTCGGCCCATGCTGAGCGAGTTCCGCCTCGATGGCCGCGATCAACTCGCGCGTCTGCTGGTTGATTGGGCTTTTGCCGTCGAAGTGATAGTAATGTTCGGCGACGGCGAGCATGCGTTCGTGCGGAACGTTTCTGCCGCGCAGAACATTTTCAAGGAAGGGAATCACATCGGCATGTGATTCCGGCCCGCCGAACGAGACCACAAGAAGAGCGTCGTAGTTCATGCGTAGCAGTCGTCCTTGAGCAGCTTTAGACCTGCTCGAAAGGAGGGCAATGCAATATTATGCCCCGCCGCAACTTGGCGTATCTTGCAGGGTTAAATCGTGGCAGAAGTCGCTGCTTCGATCCTGGCGCGAGGTGTCCAGTGACGAAGAATCCCCTGTCTTCCTTTCTGTGCGCGATCTGCGGCAAGCCTATTGATCTGAAAACTTGCAAGACCGATGCCGACGGTCGCGCCGTCCATCCGGAATGTATCAGCGCAAAAATCCTCAAATGGGAAGACACAGCAACGCAGTCTTAGGACCTGCAGACGGGAACTGGTGCGCCCGGAGAGATTCGAACTCCCGACCTGTTGCTCCGGAGGCAACCGCTCTATCCAGCTGAGCTACGGGCGCATCAGGCTCATTATACAATCCTCCGGTACGCGTGGAGTCGGGAAGCGAGAGGCGAACATGTGGCTTCGCTCGCTGTGTTTAG
>JASHOT010000263.1 GCA_030040965.1 Candidatus Sulfotelmatobacter sp.
CGAACGGAGCCGATTCGGTTTGACCTCCGGCTTCGGCCGGAGGCGAGGCGCAGCGAGAGATCTCCCGCTCCCAACAACCGCGTATGAATGAGATCCCTCCGCGCGCTGGTGAAAATGCGCGCGTTCGGCATGACCGAGCTCCGTGGGAGGTATTGCTTAGAGTTAAAAGAGAGTCAACAGGCTTACGACTGGCTCGCGCCCGGCCCGGCGACCGCGAGCACTTCCACCTGCAGGCTGGCGCAGCTCTTCTCGGGAGTGTCGGCCACTTTTCCGCGCGCCGACTGCATGCCGATGGCGCGATTCTTTCCCGCTTGTTTCGCCCGGCCCAGCCCGCGATCCGCCATGGTCAGGACTTCTTCATACGAAACTGCGCGTGGGTCGCCGGGAAACCACGGGAATGCCGCCCATCCCATGGAGCACGTGCGCGTGATCGTCTCTCCGGTTTGGCCAAGCGTAAAGGGAGTATCGGCCACCGCGGAGAGCACGCGCTGCGCAAGCAACTCGGCATCGGCACGATCGGTATAGCGCGAAACGATCAGGAACTCCTCGCCGCCCCAGCGAACCAGCACATCGGAGTGACGGATCGATGAACTCAGCCGATGCGTCATCTCGATCAGCACTTTGTCGCCGACATCATGGCCGTAGTGGTCATTGATGTCTTTGAAGTTGTCCGCGTCGATCAGATAGAAGACCAGATCGCGCGTGTGAACGTCGTGACCGTCGGCATAGGCGCGCAAGGCCTGGCTCACGTCGGCGGCAATGCTTTCCGCGAAGTAACGGCGGTTGCGCAGGCCAGTCAGCGGATCAGTGAGTGAGGCCTCCTGCAACACCCCGTTGGTGCGCCGCAATTCGCGATTGAGCCGCTGATGTTGAATGAACAGCAGCAATGCCATCAGGAACATCGTCGCCAGCGTGACCAGCACGCGGAAGTGAGCCGCGGCATGCGGCAGTCCAGGATCGAGCAGAGCGTAGAAGGCGATGACAGGCAACGAGAGAACGCCAAGCATCGCGAAATTCGCAATCCAGCGGTTATAGGATTCATCAGCCGCCGTCTCAGCCGACGAGACAAGGCCGATTCCGAGCAGCGCGACTGCATTGAATGCGACAAACGAGGAAGAATACGGCAGGTCGTACCAGCTGCCCGTGTAATAGACCTCTTTCTCGATCGCTCGATTCAGCACATAGAACGTGATGCCATTGAACAGAAGCGCTCCGCCGAAGCAGGCGTAGAACGTTCTCCATCGTCCCGACGTCTGAATCGCAAAGATGGTCACGACGGCGATGAGCAGAATCGTACCCGCCCCTGAAAGAATGTCGAAGTTGCGGTTGTAGCCATCCAGGTTGGGCGAGATGTATTGCCAGCAGACGACGAACGACACGTAGAGATACATCCACCACAGCAGCAAGAGCAGAAAGTCGAGCGCGCCCAGGCGCGTACTGCGCTCGTGGCCCTGATGATGCGGGCGCAGCAGCAGTCCCGCCATCATCGGCGCACCCGCCACGAAAAGCAGCGCGTCGGCCGGATACATCTGCGGGATTTTCTTCTGCGCGATCAGATCGAAAAAGACCCACACCAGTTGATCCGAGAACCAGAGCGTCCACCCCGCAGCCTGCAACATCCAGAACCAGCGCACGCGGCCCTTGCTTTCGAGGCCCAGCACGGCAAAGGCGACTAGCGTGTTCAGCATGAGCAGGGCGCAGAGGATGTCGCTGGCCGCCATCATGGCGAAGCTCTGCGCCGGCAGCGTGGCCCACGCCACGGCGAGCGTTAACGCGAACGCCACGCCCGTGACACACAACAAATGTATCGGCTTCCGCGCGATCAAAAGCCCCCCCACTTGCGCGACGATTTACCCCTTGGCCCCAGCTGAATACGCCAGCGGGTCAGCCTGGGCGCTGATCGCATGGCGCAGCTCTTCGAAAATCTCGTCCGGCATCTGTTGAAAAACGGCGACTACTTCCGGATCAAACTGCCGGCCCGACCACTCCTGAATCTCTTTCCGCGCCGCCTCCGCCGTTTGCGCCGCGCGATACGGACGATCCGAGGTAATGGCGTCAAACGTATCGGCAACCGAGAAGATGCGCGCCCCCAGCGGAATCGCATCGCCCTTCAACTTCCGCGGATAGCCCGAGCCATCAAATCGCTCCTGATGCGAGTACACGATCTCCGACGCTTCGGCGAGAAACGGAATCTTCTTCAGAATCTGATATCCCAGATAAGCGTGCTCCTGCATGATCGCCATCTCTTTCGTACTGAGCTTCTCGGGCTTGAACAGGATGGCGTCCGGAATCTTGATCTTGCCGATATCGTGCAGGAAGGCGCCGCGCGCGATGGTGGCAATCTGCTCCTGCGGCAAACCCATGGCTTTGGCGATGGCAATGGTAAATGCAGTCACACGCCGCGAATGGCCTTCGGTTTCAGCATCCTTCAAATCGAGCGCATCGCCCAGGGCTTCGAGCGTGATGTCGTAGGAGCGCTCCAGGCTGGCCATCGCCGCCTGCAGCTGATCGGTGCGCGCCGCGACCAGCGACTCCAGATTCGTCTGATAGGTGCGGTTTTCAACCTTGAGGCGACGATTTTCGAGCGCGCGGCTCACCGTGTTGAGCAGTTGCTCACGCTCGAATGGCTTCAGCAGATAGTCGTAAGCGCCATTGCGGATGGCCGCCAGCGCGACAGAAATGTCATGGACGGCGGTCACCATCACCACCGGCATGTCGGGATATTTTTCTTTAGTGCGCTCTAACAGTCCGATGCCGTCGAGATCGGCCATCATCAGGTCGGAGAGCATCAGTTCAAATTCTTCGCCCGAAGTCAGAACCGCCAGCGCCTCCATGCCCGAACCAGCCTGTTTGCAGGCGTAGCCGGCAGTGCTCAACATGGAAGCGACAATCTCGCGAATCGCCTCTTCGTCGTCAACCACAAGAATACGGTCAGGCATGGGAATACACGAAAGTCTATCGGCGATTGTAACCCAGCCGCGAGATGCCGAAAGTAATCATTGAGGTCCGGAATCTCCATCGCGAAACCGGCCAGACATGGTATTCAGAAGGGAGGAATCCGTACGTCCGTAACCCATGAGCGATTCCCTCTGGTCCATCTGGAATTCGGCAGCACAGCTTGGCATCGCAAGGCCTAACGTGGCGGAAGTGGCCTTGCTGCTTATGCTGGGCGCTTCCCTGCTCGCTTTGCGGGCCAGCCGCGAAGCCTACTTTAAAATATGGATCGCCGGCTGGGCAGCGCTGGTTGCTTCCCGCCTGTGCCAGCACGCTCTGGCGGCAAAGTTTCCGGCGCCGTTTGGCGCGGTCGCCGATCAGGCGACTTTCGTATTGGCTGCCGGCTTACTGGCCGGCGCCATTCTGGTCTACACCCGCAGCCGCAATTTGATTGTGCCCATGTCTGTGATTACGGCTGTCCTGGTGGGCGCGAGCGGGGCACGCGTGCTGCTGGCTCCCGAGTCTGTACCGCTGCGCATGGCGATCGAGGTCAGCTACCGGGTCATTCTCCTGACCGGATCGCTGGCGCTGCTGCGCGCACGGCGTGGGCGCTGGGAGCCGGTTACCTGGCTGATCGCACTCTGCCTGCTTACTCTTCACCTGCCCTGGACGCCGTTTACCGACCGCATTCCTGAAGCAGCTTCGGTGGCAGGCGAAATCGCGCTGGGCCTCTGCATGCTGCTGCTCGTTTTTGGCGAAGCGCGCAAACGCGTGAAGCGGCTGGAGATAGTGCAGGCCATCATCCAAAACACCTCAAGCGGGCAAGCCTCGGCCACCACTGTGCAGTCGGCGATTGAGGAATTGCAGCGCATGCTCAAGGTGCGCGCGGTCTGGCTGCGCATTTTTGAAGGCGAGCATTTGATGGTCAGCCAGGCGGTCGGCCTTTCGTCCGACTTTTTGCGCGACGCCGCGCTGGCCGAAGTCAACGAAGACATCTCGAAGCTGCTGCAGCAGCCTGAACCGCAAGTCACCACCTGGGAAGAAGCCGCGCCGGAAAGTCCACAATATCTTGACGCAGAACATATCCGGCAGGTTGTGCTGGCGCCCGTGGTCGGGCACAAATCCGCCATTGGATTGCTGCTGCTCGGGCATTCGGGAAAGCGCCATTGGGATTCCGGCGAACTGCAGTTTGTACAGACCTGCGCCCAGCAGTTGGCGGTTGCGGTAGCGAATTCGCGGCTGTTCGAGCAAGTGCTGCGTTCGCAGCGTCAGTGGATGAATACCTTCGATTCCATCCACGACATCATTCTGGCGCACGATTCCGATTTCCGGGTCATCAAGGTCAATCAGTTATTGCTCGAGCAACTGGGCATGGCATCGGCGGATGTAATCGGCAGCACCTGTGAATCCGTCCTGCCGCACAAGTTTGGCGAGTGGACCGGTTGTCCCTATTGCACCACGCGCGGCGACACCGAATTTACCGAGGGCGCCGACCCCTGCTTCGGCGGATTTTCTGTAGTCTCGACTTCGGCGTATGCCGAGCAGGAGAGTTCGCAGAAAGGAATCATCCACGTCGTCCGCGACATCACCGACCGGCGCTCCGCGGAAGAGAAGTACAGATTGCTGTTCGAGCAGGTGCAGGAGGGCGTTTACGTCGCCACTCCCAATGGCCAGATCGTCGACTGCAACGATGCCTTCGTTCACATGCTCGGCTATAGCCGGCGCGAGGAGTTGCTGGTTCTGAATCTCGACTCCGAAATCTGCGTCGACCCGCAACAGCGCGAGGCCTTCCGGCAGGAGATCGAAGCTCATAACTACGTCCGCAACTTCGATGTGTCGCTGCGCCGTAAAGACGGGACGCTGCTGCTGGCTTCCGAAAGCAGCTTTGCCACGCGAAACATAGCGGGCAATATCGAACGCTACCAGGGCTTCGTGCTTGACGTAACCGAAAAGCGCCGCGCCGAAGATGAGATGCGGCGGCGCAACCGCGAATTGAATGCGCTGAACGCCATGGCCGTGGTCGCCGCGCAGTCGTTCGATCTGGATGAGATTCTGAACCTGACGCTGCGCCAGGTGGTCACGCTGTTTGGCGCGGAGTGCGGCTCGGTTTATCTCTCAGACACGGATTCGGCCTTCTATCGCCGGCGCGCCTCCTGGGGGCCACGCACGCGCGACCGCCAGCGTGCCAGCGAAGTCTCTTTTGCCGACGGCTTCGGCGATCTGGTGATGCGCTCCCGCGCCGAAGTGATCACCGGCGAATATATGCCGCATCTGCCGCCGCACGTAGCGGAGTTCCTGCGCTCGGAGCCGGACCGCTCGTGGATCTGGGTTCTGTTCTGGGGCAAGGATGCGCCCGTCGGCATCATGGGCCTGTGCAGCCATGCCGGCTACGAGTATTCCAGTAACGACGAAAATCTTCTGGTCGCGATCAGCCGGCAGCTTGCCACCACCATCGAAAAAGTGCGGCTGTATGAAGAGACTTGCCGCGCGTATGAAGATCTGCGCAAGACGCAGGAACAGCTGCTGCAGAGCGAGAAGATGTCGGCCGTCGGGCAGCTGATCGCCGGCGTGGCGCATGAGCTGAACAACCCGCTCACCGCGATTTTGGGTTACGCGCAACTGCTCGAAAGCGAGGGTCTGAACAGCCGCGCCCAGGAGTTCGTCAACAAACTGTTCAAGCAGGCGCAGCGGACGCACCGGGTGGTGCAGAATCTGCTGTCCTTCGCGCGGCAGCGCACACCGCAGCGCGAAGAAGTCGATATCCGCAAGGTGCTCGACGAGACTTTGGCTCTGCGCGACTACGATCTCAAGACCAACCATATTCGCGTCGAAAGCGAGGCTCCCTCCGAGGCGATGGTGGTCATCGCCGATCCGCACCAGATCGAGCAGGTATTTTTAAACATCATCAACAACGCGGTCGATGCGATTCTTGAGACCGGGCGCACTGGAAAGCTGAGCATCCGCGTCTACGCACAAAACGGCCATGTGTGCACCCAGTTCGCCGATGACGGCGCAGGCATTAAAGATCCGAAACGCATTTTCGATCCTTTCTACACCACCAAGAGCGTGGGCAAAGGAACCGGCCTCGGCCTGAGTATCTGTTACGGCATTGTGAAGGAACATGGCGGCGACATCACGGCCAATAATGCGCCTGAGGGAGGCGCGGTCATTGAGGTTCGTCTGCCGACCGCCGTACCCTCCGCCGTCGAAGTCGAGGCCAAAACGACGACGCGCCCGCACCTGGGAGCGTTGAGCGGACGCATTCTGCTGGTGGAAGAGGAAGAAGCCGTGCTCGAATTTGAACGCGACGTGCTCGCCGGAGCCGGCGCTTCCGTCGTAACCGCCAAAAACAGTCAGGACGTCCGCACTCGTCTGCTGTCTGAGCCGTTCGACGCTCTCATCATGCACGGCAAGATGCAGGGCGACTGGAGTGCCACCGAGTCCTATACCTGGCTCCGGGCGAATTGCCCCGCACTCGAAGGCCACGTTCTCTTCATGTTCTCCAATACGATGGAACAGTCCGACGAACGCAGTTTTCTGCAGGAAAATAACGTTCCCTGTCTCGTCAAGCCCTTTGAAGTTGCCGAATTGATCACGCAAGCCCGGCGCTTGCTGCAGAAGGCCCAGGCTGCGGCTGCGGGCGCCAGCTAACCTCCAGGCGCAGAACTAGCTCTCCAGAACCAGCACTCCAGAACCAGCCCGGGCACGCGCAGCACCAGCTTTCCACTTGCCGCCCGCTGATCTTTACTTGTTGCGAGCCACCGCTTGCGAGCCACTTCTTACGAACCAGCATAGAGCTGAAACGGCGCCCAATAGAACGGATTGTGGAATGCACTGCCATG
>JASHOT010000030.1 GCA_030040965.1 Candidatus Sulfotelmatobacter sp.
TCCAATAAGCCCGGTACACTCGTGCCAGATCGGCCTTCTCCGAGATGATCTGGGCTGTTCCAGCGACGGCCGGGCCATTCTTAGTTCCGACGTAGCAGATCGCACGCGGATTCCTGCGCAATCGCCTCACTTTGTAGGAATTCTTGCCAGTAAGAAATTCAATTTGTCCGTTATTGACGATCAGCCAAACTTGTACCTTAACCAGTTCGCCGGACTTCTTGTAAGAGCCGAACCACTGCATGTGGCGCTTTAGCGCGTTCTGGAGTTCTGGAGTCATGGCAATGTTGATACCCGCTCAAAATCTCCCTGTCAAGAGAGACGATCTGAGCGCTGACTGTTGTTAAGTCCTGATTACCCTTATTGACCAGATGCGGAGGCGCTTATCCGCTCAAATGTTTTGCGCGGACAAGCAACGGGCGCACTCCATTCGCGGATCATAGAGAACAGGATCGCGGCTGAAAAGAGCGCGAAGGCGAGACGGTGGTGCATCGATTTCATTATCCCACGATGAAGTGAATACGGCCATAACATCGTGACTTGAAAACGAGCCGCTGGTAGGGGCAATTCTAGGTGTGTCGTTACTACATGAGGTGTTGGGAAAAATGGCGCTTGCCGGCGGGGCGATGATTATCGTCGGAGCAGTGTGGGACAGCTACAAACCTGAGAGAGGCAGTTGACGGTTTGCCCCGAAAGCGTCGTTGATTTGGCGGTCGGACAACAGGTTGCGGTATCGCCGCCAGCATCGGATCGTCTTCACTCGTTGCCGACTTATTGACGCGTCGATCCCAAACGCTCGTTGTGCTCAAAAATGTGGATCAGCTTCTGGATGATACGGTCTTTCAAACTCGTTGGCTTCGCTTCGGGAGCCTCTGCTGTCTGAGTGTTGCCTTCGACAGTCGGATCGAGAGCAGGTTTTGCGCCAGCCGCCATGTTGACTTCCTTCCTGTGACATTTAATCGGCAGCAAACGCCATTGCAAAAAGCGCTCTGCCGACGATTACGCACTTCGAATCGAGATTAGATCCTTTTAAATCTATAGCCCGGTGGGAGAGATTGTGAGATAACGAGCGGCGTAGGACTTCAGTGCACTGTTGCGGCTTTGCAACCGCGAAAAAGCAGTTTTCACGCTGAGGTCGACCGCGCCGACTTGCGGTCTGTTGCGAGTGAATCAAGGCTCTGCCGGGCAATCTGATCGAGCGGCAGGACGTAATCGACCGCGCCGCGGGCAATGGCTTCCTTGGGCATTCCAAACACGACACAGCTGGCTTCGTTTTGCGCAATGGTGATGGCGCCGGTTTCGTGCATCTCGAGCAGTCCTTGCGCGCCGTCATCACCCATGCCGGTCATAATGACGCCGACCGCATTGCGGCCGGCGGAAACTGCTACCGACCGAAACAGAACGTCCACGCTCGGTCGATGGCGCGAAACCAGAGGCCCGTCCATGACGTTGACGACGAGACCTGAGCCGCTGGTATTCACGACGCAGTGGAAATTGCCGGGAGCGATGAGGGCCATTCCGCGACGCAGTGGGACGTCGTCGCTGGCTTCACTGACCTCGATGGCGCAATCCTGATTGAGACGGTTGGCGAAGGCGCGAGTGAAATTTTCCGGCATGTGCTGAACCACCACGATTGGCGGGCACTCCGGCGGCATGGCGGAGAGAAAGAGGCGCAGCGCCTCGGTTCCGCCGGTGGACGCTCCAACGGCGATCAGCCCGTGTGACGGATTCCAATCGCACGTCCTGGAACGAAGTGGCAGGACAGCGTCGGCGTTCAGGCGCGTCGCGGCCGCAACTGCAGTCCGAGGAACGATGCGGGCCTCGGCCGCGCTCCAAACGGCATCGAGAAGAAGAACCGCAGATTCGTGGAGAAAATCACGAACGCCCAATTTCGGCTTAGTGATAATTTCGACGGCGCCTTCCTCAAGCGCGCGCAGGGCGAGATCAGTACCTTTGGCCGCGAGCCCGGAACAGACCACCACTGGCAGGGGCGATTCAGCCATAATCTTGCGCAAGAAAGTGAGGCCATCCATGCGCGGCATTTCCAGGTCGGTGATGACAACGTGTGGACGCTCTTTTTGCATCTTCACGCTGGCGATCAGCGGGTCAGAGGCAACGCTGACCGAAATCCTCTGATCGGTCTGGAGGATCGCCTGCATGACCTGACGCACAGTTGCGGAATCGTCGACCACCAAAACATTCAGTTTGTCAGCCCGCGAACCACGCGAAGAATTCTCGCGCGAACGGCCCGTGGAAGAGTGATGGTGATCAGAAGCCAACGTGTTCTCCTTCACGCGCGTAGACCGCGGGCAGCAGACTGCGGAAACTGGACTTCACGCTGGCAAGATTTTCAGCCTGACCGACGAACAGAATTCCATTGCGCGCGAGGCAGCGGGTAACGCGCTCCACCACTCGTTGTTTCGACGGAGCGTCAAAGTAGATCAGCACATTACGGCAAAATATCGCGTCGAAGTGGGATTCCGGAGGGAACGGGCCATGCATAAGATTGAGCTTCTGAAAATCGATCATGGCCTGTATCTCCGGCATCACCTTCATTTGCCCATCCTGGCTGCCGGTGCCCTTGAGCATGTAGTCCTTCAGAAGAGGCTCGGGAATATCGGGCGACTTGGCAATGCTGTAAATTGCAGCGCGCGCGTGCGCGAGCATTCGGGTCGAAATGTCGGTGGCGAGGATACTTGTGTTCCACCCTTGCTGCGCGGGCAGGTGTCTGGCAAGAAGCATCGCCAAAGAGTAAGGCTCTTCACCGGAAGAGCAGCCCGCGCTCCACAATCGAATCATTTTCTGGCGAATCCCTTGCTGCGCTTCGTTGCGCCAGCGCGGGATGGCCCGCGACTCGAGAAACTCGAAATGGCGTGGATCGCGAAAGAAACGGGTTTCGTTGGTGGTGATCGCGTCGATCATTGCGACGCGCTCGGCCTCCTGGCGTGGATCGGTCACGAATTCGTAATACTCGTCAAGCGTGGCCATCTGAAGGGCGCGCAGGCGTCGCGAAAGGCGGCCGCATAGCAGGGCGGTCTTTGAGTCGTTCAGCCAGATTCCGGCTTCCTCATGAATGAGCCTTTGAAATTTGTCGAAGAGTTCCGGCGTGATGGAAAGGCCGGCAATTTCCCGGGTGGATTCGACGAGATCCGGGAGCACGATTTTTTTTCGACGAGGTGCACTCGCGGGCAAGGCTAAACCCCTGATTCGGCAGCGCGTGCGCTCGGTGACGGAGGAAGAGCCTGATCGGTGCGCGTCGTATCCTCGACGGCCAGGAATTCTTCGGCGGAGAGGACCTTTTCGATATCGAGTACGAGACAGAATTTTTTCCCTAATTTGCCCATGCCTAACAGGTACTCGATTTTCAAACGCGTTCCGAATGGCGGAGGCGATTCGATGTCATTGGCGGAAAAATCCAGCACCTGGCTGACGGAATCGGCCATGACGCCCATGGTTAACTTCTCGCCTTCGTAGCAAATTTCCGTGATGACAATACAGGAAAATTTCGAAGCCTGACTCGCGGGCAATCCGAACTTTACAGCGAGATCGACGACGGGAACAACGTTGCCGCGCAGATTGGTAACCCCGCGAATCCAGGGCGCAGTGTTAGGGACAACGGTGACCGTGTCGTACTCGATGATTTCCTTCACCTTCAGAATATTGACGGCGTACTCTTCACCGCCCACGAAGAACGTGAGGTATTGTCCGCCCCCCAGCGAATGCGGCTTGGCCTGCTCGACCGCTTCCATGATTTGCTCCTTCAACGATGTGCTCCTCAACACTCCCGTTTCGATGCCACGTTGCGCTCAGAACCGCTTGAAACCGGGTTCTTCGACCGCCGGCTTGCTGGCAGATTTGGCGGGTTTTAATTCGCCCAGCCCCATCTTCACGGTTTTGAGATGTGGAAACATCTCACGATGTCTTTTTTCCGCCTCGCGGTCGGCTGATTTGTCGTCGGCAATGTGGAAGAACGTCATGAGTTGCTGCAATTGTTCGGACTGCGCGGCCAATTCCTCCGCGGTGCTGGAAAGCTCTTCCGCTGAGGAAGCGTTGCGCTGCGTAACGCTGTCGACCTGAGACGTGGCGCGATTGATTTGCGTAACGCCGGAAGACTGCTCGGCAGAAGCCGCCGTGACTTCCTGCACCAGTTCTGCAGTGCGCCGAATCGCGGGGACCAACTCAGAGAGAAGTTGACCGGAGCGCTCGGCGACCGAGACGCTGTTGGAAGCCAGATCGCTGATTTCCTTTGCCGCCAGTTGGCTGCGTTCGGCCAGTTTGCGAACCTCGACCGCAACAACAGCAAAGCCGCGGCCTTGATCTCCCGCGCGGGCGGCCTCGATAGCCGCATTGAGCGCGAGCAGGTTGGTTTGATAAGCGATGTCTTCAATCACGGAAATCTTGGCGGCGATCTGTTTCATCGCCAGCACGGTTTCCTGTACGGCTTCGCCGCTTTCTTCGGCGGAGTGGGCGCCTTTTTCGGCGACCTGCTCGACCTTGCGGCTGTTCTCGGCATTCTGCGTAATGGAAGCGTTCATCTGCTCCAGGCTGGCGCTGGTCTCCTCCACCGATGCGGCTTGTTCGCTGGTACCCTGCGACAGGCTTTGCGAGGAAGCGGACACCTGGGCGGCAGCGGAAGCCACGGCCGACGAACCTTCTCGCACGTCACGAATGATGGCGGAGAGCTTAGTCTTCATATCCGCCATCGACTGCAGCAGTTTGCCGGTTTCAGAGTTGTCGGAGACCGCGATGGCGCGATTCAAATCCCCAGCCGCGATCGCTTCGGCATGTTCAACGGCCTGTCGGATGGGCACGGTAATGGTGCGCGTTACCGCGTAGGCCCCAACGCTGGCCAGAAGAAGAGTCAACAGAAATACGGTTAGCGCTAGCCGCCGCGCACGAGCGTAGGCGTCGGCGCTTTCCTTTACGCTCTTCTGCACAGCGTCGGATTGCAGATCAATGAACCTGATCCAGGAGGCACGATAGACGGCTAGGTCAGGCATGACTTCGTTCATCAAGACGTCCATCGCTTCATCGCGCTTCTTTTCAGCGAGCAATTTTTTCGCGTTGTTGCGCGCGTTCACGTAAGCTTCGCGATTCTTCCTCACCAGTTCATAGAGATCGCGCTCCTGCTGAGAGCTGAGATTTTTCTCGATCTCGGCGACTTCAGTGCTGATCTGATGGCTAATTGCATCATTCTGCTCGTTCAGCTTGCGCTCCGCTTCCGGATCCTTGGTTTCAAACAGCTGCAAGGTGATGCGTGCGTTGTCGCTCGAATTAGCGATCGTGTTGTTGGTGAGCTTCGTCGTGTTGAAACGAGTCTGAAACTCGGCTGTGGTGTTTGCGTTCAGACGACCAAGCCAATTGAGTTCGATGGCTCCCAGCATGCAAAGCGCCAACAACAAGGATCCGAATAGAATCGCCAACCGCGTTCCAATTTTCCAATCTACCCAAGTCTTCATAGCTGTGAGCCTTTCTTCGTCACTCCTTGGTAATCTTTGCCTCAACGCCTGCTATCCAAGTTGAGGTTGCAAACTCGACTGCATCATGCCTTGCAGAAGTCCGGGTACGTCGACAATCAAGCCGACTCGGCCGTCGCCTAAGATCGTCGATCCGGCAATCCCTGAAATTCCGCGAAAGACTTTTCCGAGCGGCTTGATGACTGCCTGCATGCCGCCCAGCAAACGGTCGACGGCGATGCCGGCCTGAAATTCTCCGACTTTGACCACGAGTACGTTCTCGCGGGCGGTGCTTGGGGCGGATTGACCCTTGGCGGAATGGGTGAAGACTTCCCGCAAGCGAATATAGGGCAGAGCGTTGCCGCGCAAATTGAGGATCCCACTCGTGCCCGGCTTCCGGTTGGCGTCAGTCAGTTCCGTGCATTCGATGATGTACTGCTGCGGCACGATGAAGGTGTCGCTGCCGGCAACGACCGAAAATCCGTCAATGATGGCCAGAGTGAGTGGCAGGCGGATGGTAATGGTTGTGCCGTGCCCCTCCTGGCTCGCGATTTCGACGGTTCCGTGCAAAGCTTCCACATTTTGACGAACCACATCCAGACCGACTCCGCGGCCAGAAAGATCAGTCACCGAGTCGGCGGTCGAGAAACCGGCACGAAAGAGAACCTGGTAAAGCTCGGAATCGGAGGCTGGAGTGGAAGTCGCAAACATCCCCATCTGCTTGGCGCGCTCGAGAATCTTCTTGCGATTCAGTCCGGCGCCATCATCCTCGAGCGTAACCACAACGTTGCCGCTTACATGAGCAGCGGAAATCTTGATGACGCCGCAGGGATTCTTGCCATGCTTTTTTCGAACCGGCGGGGTCTCGATGCCATGGTCGACGGCGTTGCGAATCATGTGCAGCACAGCATCTTTGAGATGTTCGATCACGGAAGTGTCGACCTCGACGTCTTCTCCGATAACTTCGACGCGAGCGAGCTTGCTGTGGCTGTTGGCGAGGTCGCGGACGGCGCGCAGATTCTGACGCAGCATGGTGCCGATCGGCACCATGCGGATTCTCATTACCTCATCCTGCAGATCGCGGAAGAGTCGCTCCGTCTCGCTCTGCATTTCGAGGATTTCGCGGGCGGAGTCCTGCTGAATTCTTCCGATCATCCGCCGCAAGCGTCCTTGCGCGATGACGATCTCACCCGTGAGATTCAGCATGCGATCGAGCTTATCGATGTCGGTGCGCAGCGTGCGAGTGGCAACAACTGTAGCCGGCGCGGCTGTGTTCATGGAGCGCTCGCCCTTGGGGTTGGCGGCAATGACGCGTTGTGAGCGCGCGGCCACTGCTCCCCCAATTTGTTTCCTCAGTTCCTGCTGGACCGGAGTAAGGCGAGGGTTTCCAGAAGAAGTGGCGGCAACCAGGGCGCGTAATTCGTCGACCGCCTTGAGCAGGAGCGAAATCACTTCGGCACTGATTTCAGCATTTTGCTCGCGAAGAACGTCGAGCAAGTCCTCGGTCGCGTGCGCAAAACCTTTCAGGTCGTCAAACTCGAGTGACGTCGCATTTCCTTTGAGCGTGTGCGCCACGCGGAAGATGTCGTCCAGCAATTCCACTCCGCCGGAATTCGATTCCATCGCGAGAAGAGACTGTTCCATCAGATCCAGACCTTCCTGGGTCTCGGCGATGAAAGATGTCAGAACCGCATCGCGATCAAAATCCATCAGACTGCAACTCCAGTTTTATTGGCACAGAATTTCCGGCCATTATTGCGGGTCCGCAAAATCGCGAATCAGCGTAACTCCATCCTGTGTATGAAAAACCAGCTTGCGTCCATGCCTCCCCGATACATCCTTCGCCACCAGGCGGATGCCGGCCTTGCGGAGGAACTCCTCGGCGAGTTGGGCATTTCGCGTTCCCACGGACTGCAGCGGGTTCGCGGCAAATGCGCTGGAACCGCCGAACACCTTGGCATGCATGTTCTTGATGTCGCATCCCAGAGCTATCAATTCGTTCAGCAGCGCGGGATTGGCGACGTTTCCGTAGCGCAGCCGGTTGGGACCGTTGTCCGTTCCCTCCGGCAGCAGGTAGTGGTTCATCCCACCAATCTTTTTGCGGCTATCCCAAAGACAGAGTGCAGCGCACGATCCCAGGATGGTAGTAATCACGGCGGGCTCGCGCGAGACATAGAGCTGGCCGGGATAAAGAAAGTGTTTGGGAGAGCCCGTGGGCTTCTCGTCGTGCTCAAAGCCCTTCATGACCTCCGCAGGAAGCGCCGCTGGATTGAATTTTTCCCCGGTCCGGCTCATCCTCGCCCCCCTCGTGCTTCCGAGTCTTCACGCATTCGCGTTCTTCCTTCATACAGGGCCCTTCCGGCCTCGTTGGAGAGGACGTCGACGAGATTGATGTCGGCTTCATCAAAGCCAAGCTTTTGTGGCAACAGCTTCAACATGATGAGTACGGCGACGGTACGGCCGTTGTGGCGGATGGGAACGAATGCGCGAATCGGCGGATTTTCGTGGCTGCCATGTGCCTCATGGCCAACTTGTGCGATGTGAAGCTCGCCCTGCAGGACGCGCTGCAGCGCCGCATGTTCGAAGGCGCTCAGCGTTCCATGCTTTTGAGGATCGATGCCAAACGACCAGAGAAGGCCATTCTTCGTATGATCGTTTTCGTGGACGATCGTGAACAGGCCAATTTCCTCGCAGCCCAGCAGGTTGGTCACGATTTCACGAATGGCTTCGAGCGCGTCAGCCTGATCGATGCTTTCCTGCAGGCGCTTCCTGGCCGCTTCCACGCGCGGATCGTGTGACTGACTGGATTTTTTCTTCTTGGGTGCTGCCGTCATCGTGTGATCCCTATTCCGGAGTTATTCCGGGTCTGTCGATTCCGTGCGTCCGTTCATTCCCCCAGATAACTCTGCAGCAACTTGACCAACTCCTCACCGTTGACGGGCTTGGTCAGGTAGTCGTTGCAACCGCTCTGAAAGCCGGCTTCCATGTAGTCCTCTTCGCCACGAGTCGTGAGCAGAACAATCGGCGTTTCCCGCGTGGTAGCCTGCTGGCGCATTTTCTTGCAGGCCTCAAAGCCATTCATGCGGGGCATCACCACATCCATCAAAACGAGATCCGGCCGTTCATCATTGGCTTTGGTAACGGCTTCCATTCCGTCGGAGGCGGTCACGCATTGATAGTTGGTGCGCTTCTCGAGAATCGATCGCTCCATCATTAACGCTGTCTTCGAGTCGTCGACCAAAAGAACTTTTTTTGCCGCCATGGATCCCCCGAAATTGCTAGAACGATATTGCAGTTGTTACGGATTCTGCCCGGTGCAACTTCCAAAGCCGGGATTGGCACGCCAAAAGCCCTGCGCCCCGGCTTCGGCAATTTGAAGATTAAACGCTCCTCAGAAATTTCGAGAGTTACGATAGTTTTATGTCGTCCGATGATGCCGCGAGTGGACTATCGTCGCTCTCGGCGCCTCTTGGCTGGGGCCAGCTTCAAGACGTGCCGGAGAGCGTGCGCCTAATCACAAACCATTAGTCCTGCGGTCACCGCTATTTCGTTTCCCGGTTCCAATAATTGTGAATTGCAGGAGCGTAAAGCCATGCCAACTTTATTAGAACCATCCCCTGCTGTGGAAACGCTTGTCCGCAGCTCTTCCCGTACCGGCGCTGCAACCGACAAGACGCAGCTAGAGGCTGATCGACATGAGGGCGAAGTTAGAAACTCGCGCCAAAAAATAGCGATCAAGCTTCGCGAGATCTTTGAGGGGCACGAGGAATTTCTGGGGTGGACGCCTGATTAAACGTGTGTCTTGTGCCATTGATCGCCGCTGGAAAGCTGAACTTCGCCTGAACGACCCGACTGATGTAGCCCTTCCGTAATTGCCTGCTGCGATTTTGTCAAACATGGTCGCCGCAGCACTTCTTTTTGATATAGTTCCTCTCCATGTCCTCGCCCAATCCGTCCGTGCCGAATCCGGGCGGTCCAATTGCGATCAGTTCCTCCTTGCCATCTCTGACGCTAAACCAGATCCGAGGCTTTTGGGCAGCGTGGGGAGGGTGGGCGCTCGACGGCATGGACTCCTTTATTTATGCGCTGGTTCTCGTGCCCTCGATGCGCGAACTCCTGCCGCGCTCGGGGTTGGCTGCTACCAAGGGAAACATTGGCCAATATGGAAGCTTGCTCTTTGCCCTGTTTCTGATCGGATGGGGACTGGCGTTTCTTTGGGGCCCGATCGGCGACAAGTTTGGGCGTGTGCGAACGTTGATGCTCACCATCGTCTGGTATTCCGTGTTCACTTTCCTGAGCGCGTTAGCGATGAATATCTGGCAACTAGCCGTTCTGCGGCTTCTTGCCGGCATCGGGATTGGCGGCGAATGGGCGATGGGCGGAACCTTCGTGGCCGAAGAGTGGCCCGAACACCGCAGGCGCACTGGTTCGGGATTTATGCACACCGGCTACTACGTGGGCATTTTGTTCTCGGCGATCGCGAATTACACGGTTGGCAGCCACTTCGGATGGCGAGCCATGTTTGCCATTGGCGGCATTCCGGCGCTGCTGCTTGCCTGGGTGCGGCATGGCGTCTCGGAGCCCTCGCGCTGGCGCGAGAAAGGAAATGTAATTCGTAGTTGGGCGATCTGGAAGCCGATGGCGGTGCTGTTTTCCCCACAATGGCGAAAGCGGACCATCCTGAATTCTCTATTCATGCTAGCGTCGGTCTGCGGTCTCTGGGCGGGGACGGTCTATGTTCCGAGCGCGGTTACGGCAATGGCGGAAGCAGCCGGAAAGGCCGGACCGCAGGCGACGAAACTCGTCTCAATTGCCACCATGCTGATTGCCTTGGCCACGATTCTCGGCTGCCTTGCCACTCCCTGGCTGGCGGAACGCTTGGGCCGCCGCGGAGTGCTCGCATTCTTTTTCTCGCTGATGATGATCTTCATCGCACTCACCTTCGGCCGGATCTTTTATCTCGGGCCCTCCGGACTGCCCTGGTTCTTTGTGTGCTTATTTTTTCTTGGCTTGGGAGGAGCCAATTTCGCGGTCTACACGCTATGGCTTCCGGAGCAGTATCCAACGGAGTGCCGCGCGAGCGCTTTTGCCTTTGCCACATCGATGGCGCGCTTTGGAGGCGCAGCCATTACCTTTCTAGTCGGTGCCGGAATTCGGCAATACGGTTCGTTGGGCGTGCCGGTGGCAATGACTTCGATCGCGTTTGCCGTTGGTTTGTGCCTGATTCCCTTTGGCGCCGAAACTCGCGGACAGAGCTTGCCAGCCTAGGCGACGCCGCGCGCCTTGATCGGTGCGGTCGCAACGTTGCCGGCGGAAGAATCTTCAGCTTGAGAGGCCCGGACCGTGCTGGCCGCAAGCGGTTTCAACCACAACAGTGCCATGAAAGCGGCGATGACGTCGCAGGCGATCATCGCCCAGAATACCTTGGTCCACGATCCGGTCTTTTCGAACAACCACGCCGCACCGGGGGCGGCAAACAGCGTGGCCAATCCTTTCGCGGTATACACAACGCCATAGTTTGTTGTAGCCCATTTCCTGCCGTACAAATCCGCTGTGATCGAGGGAAACAGGGAGTAGATGTTGCCCCACGCGAAGAAGCACAGACCTGAAAGCGCGATGAACCAGATCGGATGGCTGATCAGTTGCAGCAGTGCAAACACGGCCATCGCTTCGAGGATGAAGGAGACGAAGATAGCGTTCTCGCGCCCGATCAGGTCTGAAATCCATCCCCAGAAGGGGCGGGTCAGCCCATTCAGGACGCGATCAATTTCGATCGCCAGGGTCAACGCCGTCATGCCGAACGCGACCACGATTTTGTCGACGTGATAGGACGTAGCCATCGGAGCCAGTTGCACGGTGACGACGATCCCGCCGAAGGCGAGCATGGTCAGCATGACGTAGATCACATAAAAGGAAGGCTGTTGCAGCATTTCCCACGGAGTCAAATCCCTGGCAGAAGTTTGCACGCGAGACTTGATGAGCGCTTCCTTCTCCTTCCATCCCGGGGGCGCCCATCCCTCCGGGGGCTTGGCCAGGAACAAAGCTGCCGCCAGGACAACAACACCCTGAATCGCGCCCCAGACCAGGAACGTGTGCTGATAGTTCGACGTTTTCAGCATGTTGGTGATGGGGATGATCGTCAGCGCCGTGCCGACGCCATAAGCTCCGGCGGTGAACCCTACGCAAAGGCCGCGATAATCGGGGAACCATTTGAGCGCGTTGCCAATCGTTCCGCCATAAACCATGCCGGCGCCGATGCCGCCGAAGATCCCGTACCAGAAATACAGGGTATGCATGCTCTCGGCCAACCCCGCTCCGATCCAGCCGAGGCCCACAAATATGGCACCTAGCCCGAGCATGAAGCGAGGCCCGATGCGATCCACCAGATATCCCTCAAAGGGAACCAGCCATGTCTCGAGGGCGATGAAGAGCGTAATCGTCCACTGCACTTCAACCAGCGTGGTGTGCATGTGGGATTGAATCGGCTTGGTGAAAATGGTCCAGGCATACTGCAGGTTGGCGACCGCCATCATGGCAAAGATGCCTGCGACCAGCTGCGCCCAACGATTGACAATGCGGGACGGATGAATCAGAGAGGACGCGGATGCAGCCATAGGGTTTCCCTTCCACGACCGGGTGGTGGATCGGTAAGCTCACACTGGCAGCAGCCAGGTCCCCAGAACCGGCGACGGGTGGCGCGAATGTCGCCGTATCCTGCCAACTTGCCAACGGGGGCTCAGCTGCCCAGAAGGCCAAGTCAGCATGCTAAACTGGTCCAGTGAGCGAACCACTTCGGGCGTGACCATAGCATTGTCTGCAAAGCCTGTCAAGCGGGCGAATCGCGGGCGAATCGCGGGGAAAGACAGCGGGGAAAGACAGCGGGGAAAGAGCGGGGAAAGAGCGCATAGAGCGCATTTCCTTCAGAAATCCGCGGTACAGCCGGTTTTCGACGAGTCTGATCCGATGAATGAAAGCCTGAACGCACAAGTGGAAGGCTCATTGACTCAACTGCGCGCTCTGATCGAGCGCGGACGGGAGTTGTACGGCCTGTTGGCATCCGATTCATCGGATGCTTTTGCAACTACGGCCAATGGTGTGTGGCAACAGGAATGTGGCGTTATCGTCAACGAACTCTCGGGCGGAAGCAAGGCTCATTGGCTGGCGCGCGCCTTCAGTGAAGCGTTTCTTTTACGATCAGAATCCGGCGGTTCCGCTCATGATGCACCGCCAGCCGAGATCGTCAATCGCCTGATCGCGGTGCTGGAGCGGGCGGTCGCTGCGCTCTCGAACCCGGACGCAACGTCAATCGCGTCGGCATCGGCAGCACCGCCGGCGCCGCATCGTTTCGATTTCATCCATAACACGGAAATACGGCCGGTTCTGGAGCAAGCCTATCGCGACAGTAAACGTGCCTTTGAGCAGGGACGATACGATCTTGCCTTGCAGACTTCCTGCGGAGTTCTAGAGGCGATCGTCACCGATGCGCTGGAGCATAAAGGGCTGGCTGCGCTTTCCGAATCGGGTGCGCCCGCCGGAAAGATTGGCGACTGGGCGTTCCAGACGCGGCTCATGGTTGCGGAACGCGCAGGATTCATTCGCGGAGGTTGGGCGCGACTGCCGGCCGTGGCCTGGACATATCGCGATCCAGCGCAAGGGGAATCGACTGCCATAACCGAGCGTGACGCGAAACTGGCCGCGCAGGTGCTCAATGTGGTGATGCGGGATTTGAATCCGGGGCGGTGAACTGACGTACTAGGAAAGCCAGATATTTACCTCATTCGCAACCTTCCATTCCCCATCCTCCTTGTTCAGGAAGACTAAATACCCGCCGCCACAGAGTATGTCACACGAAGCGCCCACATATTCTAAAGCATGACTGTTAGAAGAATCGATTCCAGGGAGGGAAACGAGGGTCAAACCGGAATTGGGATAGGTATCGTGGAATCCCTTCCAACCTCCGCCTGACTCTACGAGCTTCGTGGCCTCATCCGTCGTCAGCAGGACGATGCCAAAACTCGTCTTGATCCTGGCCTCATCAATCTTGGCGTGAGCCCTGTTTCTTGATTCGAAGTTCTCTCGAGCCTCTTTGGAGAAATCTTTAAGCAGCGTTTGCGCTTTGCCACCGAACCGTGTCGTCGCCGCCATACCAGGGGGAATGCCGGTCGAGGTCTGGTCAATCAACGCGAGGCGCTCCAGTTTCTGTTTGGCGTACAGGTGCTTAGAGTGGCAGCGAAAATGGCGTAGTCGTCGGCTGTGATCGATGCCTGCGCAGCTTCGTCGACGAGTGGCGCCTGGGCGAAGGTGGCAGCGGAGATGATCAAAACGAAAAAGGCCAGGTGCTTGCGGTTGATCATGGTAGCCTCCTCACATCATAGACACCAAGAGGTCATGCCGGAGTTGCCTATTCGCAGTCAATCCTCCAAATTCTCACGAAATACCGGCTGCGACGGATCCAAACTGCCATTCATGACTGCAACGAGTAGATTCTTGTACGCGTTGGTGGCGTCATCGAGTGAACCGTAGCCGCGCTCCCGTTGCAGACCTCCGTCGGGCGTGTAGATCAACGTGAAATAGCGGCCGGACGAGTACTGCAGCTCGAGCAACGCGTCAGGACGGTCGGGATCACCCTTCTGCCCAAGCACGTCCATGAGTGCGACCGTCCATTGGCGGCCTTTTGGATCGGTGATCACCTCGCGCTCTACGTACTCCCAATCGTCCATGCTCCACATGAATCATGCTCCACATAAATCGTGCTCCGCATAAGGACCTATCCGCATCTCTTCTCTATCCGAGCAGCTGATCAAGCGCCCTTGCGACCTGCGATGCCGCGAACGGCTTAGCGACAAGCAATACCTTCTGTGCTTTCCGAGCACGCAGGCTCGCTTCCGCTTCTTCAGGAGTGTCGGTGATGATGACGAGCGGAAACTCGGCATGGGCTGTATAAGAGCGGACCGCGTCGAAGAGCGACTCGCTCATGTCGTAGGCCGTGCAGTCCAGCACCGCGGCGTCAGGACGCTGCGATGCAATCAGATCGTTGACCGCGGTGGTGAATCCGCTGGTGGACACTTCGTAGCCCAGATCACGCAGGGCAAACGTAAGAAGCTCGGCGATTTCCGGCGTATCGTCAATGAGCAGGATGCGGCGCAACTTGCGCTTATCCCTTGCTCGCGCCACCCGTGCCCGGCAGTCGCGGCTTCTTGCCTGCGCAAGGCTCCAGATCAAGCACCCACACGCGGCCACCCGCTGTGTAGTAACCGCGGCGATCGTTCTCCACGACCACGCCCCAGGCTTCGAGCGTACGCATCACGAACGTATAGCCCTCGAAATTGCTGCGGGTGTGGCTCAGGACTTCATTGGTGTGCCAGTTGTCGGTGAGAATGCCATCGCCGGCGTGAACGCGGAGCACGGTGAAGTACTTATCAAAAGCAGCTTCGGGTCGCACGTCGCGCGTGGCGCCACGCTTCTTGCCTTCGCTGACAATGTAGCTTTCCTGCCCTTCTGCGGGTGTTTGGGGAGCGTTCGCTGGTGTGTTGGTAGGTGTGCTCATACGGTCTCCGCAACGACCTCGGCTTCTGCCGCGGCCGCCATATTGATCTGGTTCTTGGGGTCGGCAGCTTTTATAAGCGCTTCCGGCAACTCGACGCCCACCATCCGCCACTGTTCATTGGCGAACTTCTGCAGGTTGGCTATGTGCTCGGCATGCAAGTGTCCGAAGCGGCCCTGGAGCTTCAAGTACTCCGATACTGGTCGAATGCTGGCTGGACGGAAGCTGTAATCGAAGGCGCGCTTTTCGGGAGTCCACTCCCACATCGGATAGAGGCCGCATTCGACGACCATGCGTCCAAGATCGATGGAGCGCGGCGTTTCGTAGACGAATCCCTTCTGGCATGGCGTGTAGACCATCAGATAAGCCGCGCCTTTGTGGTTCAAGCCCTTGCGGACCTTATTCATAAGGTCGATCGGGTAGCCCACGCTCGCGGTGGCAACGTAGCAGTGGGGATGGCCCGCGGCCATCATGCGCGCGAGGTCTTTCGGAAAAAGTTTCTTGCCCTCAGGAACTTCTGGCCCCGGCGGCGAGAAGGTGGTCATGCCGCCGTAAGGCGTGCGCGATGAAGCCTGAATACCCGTGTTGGCATACTGCTCGTTGTCGTAGCAAATGATCAGGCAGTCATGATTGCGATAGAGAGCGCCCGAGATGGACGCCAGACCGATATCGGAGGCGCTGCCGTCGCCAGCTTCGCAAATGATGTTGGGATATTGCCCTTTCCACTTGCCCTTGCGAATCAGAGCTTCGTAGGCAGCAGCAACTCCCGCCGTAAAACTGCCCGCGCTGCCGATCTGCGTGTGTGCCCACGGCACGTTGTAGGGCGTGCACAGGTAGGAGCTATTGGCCACGTACATACAACCCGTCGGTCCGACAAGGATGGTGTTGTCGCCCGAAGCCTTGCTCGTCATCCGGTACTGGATGGATGGTCCGCAGCCCGCGCAGGTACGATGGCCGGGAACGAAGGGCTCGGATTGCGGCAGTTCGGGATTATAAAAACGTGCGCCCTGGTTCGGGTTGGCGAGAATCGGTAGAATCTGCCGCTGAACTTCGATGGTTGCCATAATTTCCTCCAACAAATTTGCCGCGTTGGGCTAAAGCCCCTACATAATTAGTGTCACTATCCGCTGCGCCTAAAGGCGCGCCCTTTCAAATCCATGCGGATTGTCTACTCTTCGAAGCCGACCCAGTGCGTGCGCTTTTCAATCTTGCCGCGCTTCAGCGCCTGCATCATCTTTTCTGCCATCCAATAGAACTCTTTCAGCACAATCGCCTCGCCGCCCATGCCCGCCATGAACGAGATAACGAGTGGCCGCTCTTTGGCCTCATACAGAGCTGCGCAGGCATCGGCATAGAGAGCGCCGCCGCTGGCGGGACTGCCCAGCGCCATATTCGTCTCGATCACACCCACAACCTTGAACTTGCTGAGCACTTCACAGACGCGGTCGGTCGGATACGGACGGATGGTGCGCAAACGCGCCATGCCAACCTTCAGTCCTTTTTCGCGCATGTGTTGGATGGCGAAGCGCGCCGTGACCGCGTGTGCGCCTTGCAGGAAGAAGACAACTTCGGCGTCATCGGTCATGAACTCTTCGACCCAGGGATCGTACTTGCGTCCGAAAATCTCTCCGAACTCTTTGTGAACTTCCTCAATCACCGCCATGGAACCTTCCATCGCTCGGGCACGCTCGAGTTGCAGCGGTGGGCCCTGCTCCGGCATGATCTGCGGGCCGTGCGACACGGGATGCCGCGGATCGAGCGGATAGGGATGTTTGTAGGGAGGAAGGAATTCCTTTACCTGCGTCGGGTCGGGCAATTCAACGTCGCCGGTGATGTGGGAGACGAAGAAGCCGTCTTGGCAAACCATTTGCGGCAACAGCACGCGCGGATCTTCCCCGATGCGATACGCCATCAGGTGATTGTCGAAGGCTTCCTGTGCGTCGCAGGCCCAGCCCATCAGCCATCCCATGTCGCGCGTTGAAAGCGCGTCGGTGTGCTCGGAGCCGAAATCGCCGGGAGGATCAAGCGTACGGTCGGCGATCATCATCTGCACGGGCATGCGGCTGCCGGAGATCGGCGAGTACAGCTCGTAGGCAAACTGTACGCCGACGCCTGAACTTCCTGTAAACACACGCGCGCCGCTCGACGCCGCGCCGTGCGCAATGCTCAGTTGGGAGTGTTCGCTGTCGGCGACGATGTACTCGGCGTCGAGTTCGCCGTTGGCGACCATCTGCGCCAGCGCCATCATGGTTGCGGTGTAGGGCCGAATCGGATAGGCGGCGATCACATCGACGTCGGCATATTTCGCCGCCTGCGCCGACGCCACGCACCCATTGATGCGCACCGTTTTCTTTTTTTCCAGAACCGTTGGCATGACTCACTCCAATTCTAAAACGTCTTTTGGATGAAATCTTTTCTGAGCTTTTTTCTAAATGTCCTTTGCCGGACGCGTCGACAGGTTCACCAGTTCCTGTGCCTGCCGTCCGTGTAAGCCGGGCGTAATGGCGAAGGCCGTGTCCATGCGCACGACGCCGGTATCGAAGTCGAGTTCGGGCACGCCTTCCAGGCATCCGGTCGGGCACTCCTCGATGCACACGCGGCATCCTTTGCAATAGTCGACCAGGATTTTGTAGAGTCCGTTTGAACGCGCCGGACGCGCAATGCAGGGCTCCGGGCAAACGAGGTAGCAGTTATCGCAGGCGTTGCAGGTGCCGCAACTGAAGCAGCGATTGGCCTCTTCGATCGCCTGCTCTTCCGAGAATCCCTGAATCACTTCATCCTGCGTCTTCTTGCGTGTTATCGGATTGAGCAGCGCTTGATGCACACGCGGGAAATGCGGGAAGTACGTCATGTTCATGCGATTCAGGTCCATGATTACGTCGATGGCGATCGTGCGCGGCTGCAGAGCCTCGCCGCGCAGGGCCTTGTCGAGATTGAACGCAACGCGCTTGCCGTCGCCAACGGCATTGACCACCATCAGCGGCTGGCCGGAACCGAATTGCGCGATGTCGCCGGCGGCGAAAAAGTTCGTATCGCCGAGACGGCCGAAGCGGTCCATTTTGACCGTGCCCCGCTCGTTCTTGAATTCCTGCGGCAGCCAGGCGAGCGAGGCGTGCTGGCCGACGGCGATGATTACGTTGTCGACTACGAAACTCTCCGGTTTGGCAGTGCGGTCGATATTGATCGGCGACGCGTTGACGGCTCCGGAGAATCGTGCCGGATGCAGTTGCAGAGATTCGACCTTGCCGTTGCCCAGAATGGATGTGACCGCGCGGCCGTGGATCAACTCGACACCTTCTTCCAGCATGTCGTGCAGATCTTCCGCCACACAAGGCATTTCTTCTGGATGGCTCTCCACCGTGATCATGGTGACTTCCAGCGCGCCTTGACGAAGTGCTTCGCGAGCGCAATCGATCGCAGTATTGCCGCCGCCGATCACCGCCACGCGCGCGCCAATCTTCACCTTCGAAGTTCCCATACCGATGTCGCGCAGGAAGGGAAGTCCGTAGAGAACGTCAGCTTTGTTTTCGCCTTCGGCCCGAATGCTGTTGGGCTCAGTCAGCCCGACTGCCAGCACGCAGGCGTCGTAGTTCTTCTTCAGATCGTCCCACGAGACGTCTTTGCCGACTTCGCAATTTGTCTTGATCTCGATGCCAAGTTGAACCAGTCGTTCGATTTCGCGATCAAGGACGTTCTGGGGAAGAACCCAGTCCGGAATGCCGCCGCGATTGAGTCCGCCAGCCTTCGGAGATTTTTCCAGAATCGTTACCTTGTAGCCGAGACGAGCCAGTTGATACGCGGCGCTGTGTCCTGCGGGACCTGATCCGACGACCGCTACCTTTTTTCCGTTAGGCTTGCCCGGCTTGACGACGTCGTTGGTCAGCGCCTGTCCGAGATCGCCCAGAAAGCGTTCGACTGCGCGAATGGAAATGGCCTCGTCATACTTCCCGCGATTGCAGGCCTGCTCGCACGGGTGATAGCAAACGCGTCCCGTAACCGAGGGGAACGGCATATCTTCTTTGATCAGCGCATAGGCGTCGAGATACTTGCCGCGCTTCACCAGATCGAGATAGCCCTGAATCTTTTCATTCGTTCCGCAGGCGTTGTTGCAGGGTGGTAACTTGTCGCGGTAGACCGGGCGAATCGCGCGCCAGTTGCCGGTGGGGAAGAGGTTTTGCCCCTTATCCTGCGAAGGAGCCGGCGTGATGCCGGCGAAGGGTACGGTAAGCCAATCGGGAATTTTTGTGCCTTTTGTCGACATGAAATCCTTCCTACACAGCCACTGGGTTCAATTGCATAATCTTGAGTTCTTCGAGCGCCATGTCGAATGCGTGCTTATTGGCGATCATGGGTGTAATGGTTGCCATCTTCACGATGTTGGTTGTCTTCACCACCGCCGCGATTAGCGGAGCAGCGATATCGGGTGCAATCTTTCTGCTGCGTTCGGCGGCGCCTTCGGTTGAGAGGCGATCGAGGCCAAGTTCGCCGAGCCGGTAGTAAAGCCACTTGTGGTCCGCGAGTTTCGCCGCGTCCACGCATACGAGTTGCGCCAGTCTTTCAGGCCCCGGCACAAACCGGATCATGTATTCCGGCGAGTAATGCGTATTGATCACGAGCGTTCCGCCGGGAGGCATGCCGCGCATGTAGTCCCATCCCTTGACCATGGTGCCTTCCACCAGCACCACGATGTTGGGATGTTCGTTCTCATAGGTCAGCTCGTTTTCAAGCACGCTGTCACTAACGCGGCAATACTTGCGCGTGGGAGCGTTTGTGCGATCGGGGTTGTCGACATAATTCTCCATTGCCTGCGCGTACTTGCCTTCCGTTCGCGCTGACGCGGAGATGGAGTTGACGATATCGCGGCCTTCCTTATCCATGATGATGCCGCGAGTCCAAACTGTGAGTTCTGTATAGCTCATATTCAACCTCGCAACCTTTTATGAGTTGCCTTGTTAGTAGCAAGACTGGCCGAATCCGAATCCACGCCGCTATCGGCAAGAGATGGCGACTGATTCGTGTGGCCGGAAAAACTGCGATCGGAATCGAGAACCGCGAGAAAATCGTTGCCGGAAACTGAGAACGGCGAAGAACGTTTGCCGTCCTGAAATTCGACGATGGCGAAAAGCGTTGCTTTCTTGCAGAGGCTCTCAACATCCGCGCCGGTGAATCCGTGCATTTGTCGCGCGAGTTCTTCGAAGCTTACGTCCGCGGCGATGGGCACGCGCCGGCAACAGATTTTCATAATGGCCGCGCGTTCGTCCGCTTCAGGCCTGGCGAAATGAAGCATGTAGTCGAAACGGCCGCTGCGCAACAGCGCCGGCTCAATCCGCTCCGGACGATTCGTAGCCGCCAGCAAAATCACGCCTTTCACGTCGCGTAAATTGTCGATCTCGCGCAGAAGCTGGCTGAGAATTCGTTGATAGACGTCGGCGCCAAAGTGATCGCCGCCGAACTTCGGCGCCAGGGCATCGATCGTGTCGAAGAAGAGAATGCACGGCGCGGCACGCCTCGCTTTCTTGAACACCTCGCGCAAGGCGCGTTCCGACTCTCCCAACCACTTGGAGTACAGCTGCGGTCCGTCGATCGCGATGAGGGGAAGCTGTTTCTGACCGGAAAGCGCTCGCGCCACGGCGGTTTTGCCCGTGCCGGAGGGGCCGACCAGCAGAATTCCGCGCGGTGGTTCCAGACCGGCTTGCTCGTAGATTTCCGCGCCGACATGCGAGTGATCGACCACCGCTTCGAGCAGACGCTTGACTTCGTCGAGCCCGCCAACCGACGCAAACGTCGTCGAACTTTTCTCGATCAAAAACTCGCGCGTGGCGCTGGGCTCGACTTCTTTGAGACCGGCCAGGAAATCTTCGCGCGTCACGTGCAATTTACTGAGATCTGCCGAAGATGCATTTTCGGTCTCCAGCGGCCGCGCCGAGAGAAATCCACGCAGGGCGATCATGCCAACTTCCTGGCACAGGGCCTCGAGATCAGCGCCGACAAATCCGTGAGAGTGCTCGGCAATTTCGCGGAGATCGACGTCGTCGGCAAGCGGCATGGCACGGGTGTGAATTTTTAGAATCTGCAGACGCGCCTGATTATTCGGGACGCCAATTTCAATTTCGCGATCGAAACGCCCGGGCCGCCGCAATGCAGGATCGAGCACCTCGGGAATGTTGGTGGCGCCGATCACGATGACCTGGCCGCGAGCGACGAAGCCATCCATCAGGCTGAGAAGCTGTGCCACCACGCGCTTTTCAACTTCACCGCTCACCTCGGCGCGCTTGGGTGCAACCGCATCGATCTCATCGATGAAGAGAATCGCGGGCGCACGCCGGGCAGCCTCCTCAAAGACCTCGCGCAGCTTAGCCTCGCTCTCGCCGTAAAACTTGCGCATGATCTCGGGGCCATTGAGATGAATGAAGTGCACGCGGCTCTCTGCCGCGACAGCGCGCGCGAGAAGCGTCTTTCCTGTTCCCGGAGGTCCGTAAAGCAGCACGCCCTTGGGCGCGAGAATTCCCAAGCGCTCGAAAATGCGCGGATGCTTCAGCGGCAGCTCAACGAT
>JASHOT010000264.1 GCA_030040965.1 Candidatus Sulfotelmatobacter sp.
GCACGTGCCGAAGAGATGGATGGTGGGACCTGAGGTCCCGCTGTGAGATTGAATCGAGTGACGAGCTTTGGTCTGCAAAAGTCAAAGGCTTCCTAACAGAGCGAAATGGCGCTTTGATAAAAGCAAAAGCGTCGGCGGAGGGCTGCCGCCCCAATTCGCTTGACTTCTGGCAGCGTCGTTAGAGACGGGATGACGCCCACCTGATAGTGAGTCGACAGATTCAAATCGCACCATCACAACGCACCGCTGCTGTTTGACCCCTCTTTTCGTGCGACTGTAAGATCAAGAAGCACTCAGCTTCTTCCCTCAGCATTCATTTCGGTTTGTTGTGAAGACCGGTTTCGGCTGGCTGAGGCCACCTCCTTATCTATGCCGCAGGAATTGCCAAAAGCTTATGAGCCGGGCGCGATTGAGAGGCGCTGGGCGGAGTACTGGATCAAGGAAAAATTGTTTTCCGTGCCCACGCCGCCCGAGGGCGAGACGCGGCCGGTCTTCACGCTGCTACTGCCTCCTCCAAATGTGACAGGTCGGTTACACATGGGCCACATGCTCAACCAGACGCAGATGGACATTATTGTGCGCTGGCACCGCATGCGGGGATTCATCACGCTGTGGCTGCCGGGAACCGATCATGCGGGAATTGCCACGCAGATGATGGTCGAGAAGCAGCTCGAAAGCGAGGGCAAGAAGCGGCGCGAGATGGGACGCGAGAAGTTTGTAGAGCGGGTGTGGGAGTGGAAGAAGCTGTACGGCGGGGCGATTCTCGATCAGATGAAGCGGCTGGGCGCGTCGGTGGATTGGGATCGCGAGTACTTCACGATGGATGAGAATCTTTCGCATGCGGTGCGGGAGGTGTTTGTCCGGCTGTATGAAGAAGGGCTGATCTATCGCGGGAACTACATTGTGAACTGGTGCCCGTGGCATGAGACGGCGATTTCCGATCTCGAGGTGAAGCACGAAGAGGTGCAGGGGAAGTTGTGGGAGATCCGGTATCCGGTGGTGGGGTCGGAAAATCCCCACCCAAGGCAAAACCCGGCTTGGATGGGGCTCCCTCAGGAGCAGGAATACATTACGGTGGCGACGACGCGGCCGGAGACGATGCTGGGCGATACGGCGATTGCGGTGAATGCGAAGGATGAGCGGTACACGCATCTGCATGGGAAGAAAGTGATGCTGCCGCTGATGAATCGGGAGATTCCGATCATCTGCGATGAACTGGCGCAGCCGGAGTTTGGCACAGGCGCGGTGAAGGTGACGCCGGCGCACGATCCGAATGACTTCGAAGCGGGCAAGCGGCACGATCTGCCGCAGATCACGGTGATGGATGCGCGCGGCAGGATGAATGAAACCGCCGGTGCGTATGCGGGGCTGGACCGGTTTGCGGCGCGCAAAAAAGTGCTGGAGGATTTGCGCGAGCAGGGATTTCTGGTCGGAGAAAAAGATTACACGCTGGCGATCGGGAAGTGCGAGCGGTGCGGAACGGTGATCGAGCCGCGGCTTTCGGAGCAGTGGTTCATCAAGATCAAGCCGCTGGCAGAGCGGGCGAAGGAGGCGGTGGAGTCGGGCGAGATCACGATTGTGCCGGAGAATTACCGGACGATTTATTTGCAGTGGATGACGAATATTCATGACTGGTGCGTGTCGCGGCAGTTGTGGTGGGGACATCGGATACCGGCGTGGACGTGCGGAAAATGCGGAGAGGTGATCGTGGCGCGGTCGGCGCCGGAGGCGTGCGCGAAATGTGGCGGCGCGGTCGAGCAGGTGCCGGATGTGCTGGACACCTGGTTTTCTTCGGGACTGTTGCCGTTTACGACGCTGGGATGGCCGGAGAAGACAAGGGATCAGGCGGTGTTTTATCCGACGACGCTGCTGATTACGGCGTATGAAATTCTGTTTTTCTGGGTCGCGAGGATGATCATGTTCGGCTGCCACTTTATGCATGGGCACGAGCAGGATCGGGCGATCAAGAAGGCGAGCGGATGGGCGGAAAAGAAGAATGATAGTGTGCCGTTCCGGCGGGTTTACATTCATGCGCTGGTGCGGGATGCCGAGCGGCAGAAGATGTCGAAGACCAAGGGGAATGTGGTTGATCCGCTGGACGTGATTGAGCGGTTCGGGACGGATGCGACGCGGTTCACGCTGGCGGCGATGGCGGCTCCAGGGACGGATATTGCGTTTAATGAGAGCCGGACGGATGGGTACAGGGCGTTCGCGAACAAGATATGGAATGCGGCAAGATTCATGTTTATGAATGTGGAGAGGGTCGAGCCGGATCGTGTGGGGACGGGTCTTCGACCCGTCCAAACCGGGTCTGAGACCCGGCTCCACATGGGAATTGCCGGGTTTCAGACCATAGCACTCGAAGACCGGTGGATTCTGTCGCGGTTCAATCGTGTGGCGAAGGATGTGAATGAGGCGCTGGAGACGTACCGGTTTCATGAGGCAGCGAATCGGATTTACGATTTTTTCTGGGGCGAGTTTTGCGACTGGTATCTGGAGCTGATCAAGCCGCGGCTGAATTTTAGTTCTGAAGACGGTGGAGATAAGACAGCGGCGCGGGCGGCGTGCGCAAACCTGGTGAATCTGTTTGATGGGGCGCTGCGGCTGCTGCATCCGGTGATGCCGTTTATTACGGAGGAAATCTGGCAGGCGATGTATGAAGGGAAGCCGGCGGTGAAATCGATTGCGCTGGCGGCGTATCCGCAAGCGGATGAGCAGCAGATTGATCTAGCGGCGGAAACGGAGATGGCGATCCTGCAGGATTTGATTGTGAGCGTGCGGAATCTGCGGGCGGAGTTGAAGGTTGAGCCCAAAGTGAAGGTTCCGATTGAGGTGTTCGCACACGAACCAATGGTTTGGAGCCTCATCCAGCAGAATGAAGGTGCGATTAAACGACTTGCGAATGTAGAGAACATCAAGGAAGTGAGTCAGCACCAGGCTGCGCAATCTCCTGCGCGCAGTACCGCTCGCTTCGACGTGCGCGTCGTTTATGAGCGGAAGATTGATGTGAGCGCCGAATGCTCAAAATTGAGGAAGGAGTTGGAGGGCATCGAACGGCGCATTGAGGTTACTACTGGTCAGTTGGGAAACCCCGGCTTCTTGTCCAAGGCTCCGCAGAAGGTTGTGGACGGTCTGAGTAAGCAATTGGAAGACACAAAATTGCTGCGCGAGAAAACACTGAGCAAGATGAAAGAAATGGGCTGTGGAGCATAAGCTGGTCTGCGGCCCGCGCGCGGGCGAGGGCGCCCGCGCCACATAAGACATGGATTGGAATTCACGGCGGCTGACGGCGATTCTCGAGAACGCGCTGGTGGAAGACCGGGCGACGCGTGACGCGACGAGTTATGCGTGCGTGGATGCGAATCAGCGGGCATCGGCGACGATCATGGCGAAGCAGGATTGCGTGCTGGCCGGGATTGGCTGCGTGGCGCGTATTCTCGATGTGTATGCGGCGCTGGATGGGGCGGTGACGTCGCACTATGAGGTGACGACGCATCCGGAAATTTTTGATGGAGTGCGGCTGCATAAGGGGCAATCGGTGGCGGTGATCCAGCATAATGCGCGGGTGATTTTGTCGTGCGAGCGCGTGATCTTAAATTTTCTGCAGAGGATGGGCGGGATTGCGACGCTGACGCGCAGGTTTGTGGAGGCGGTGCACGGGACCAAGGCGCGGATTCTGGATACGCGCAAAACGGCGCCGGGGCTGCGGGTGGTCGATAAATATGCGGTGCGCTGTGGGGGCGGGCAGAATCATCGGCTGGACCTGTCGGATGGCGTGCTGATCAAAAACAATCACATTGCGCTGGCGGGAGGGATTGCTCCAGCGCTGGAGCGGGCGCATCGCAACCGGCGCGGTGAGCAGCCGATCGAGGTGGAAGTGCGCAGCCTGAACGAACTGGAGCAGGCGCTGGCGGGCGGAGCGGAGGCGATACTGCTGGACAACATGACGCCGGAAGATGTGCGGCGCGCGGTGGAACGGTGTGGGCAGGCGTCCTCCGGGAGCGGGCGGCGAATTCCGATGGAGTGCTCGGGAGGGATACGTCTGGAGAATGTGCGGGTGTATGCCGAAAGCGGGGTGGATTTTATTTCAATCGGGCTGCTGACGCATTCTGTGTCGGCGGTGGATATGAGTATGAGAGTGGGGACGGTATAGTACTCGGTCGTCGGTCATTGGCCGTCAGCGAAAATCCCAACCCAACGAAAACCGCGTTGGGTGGGGCACCCTCACTACTCTATGCCTTCGCAATCAACATTTAGGAATTCAGACACTGTTTGATTTGTCTTCGTGCGTGGGTTTTCGGATTTTGGAACGATGTACCTTTGAGAGTTTGGCGGACGGGGCTTCCGCGCTAGATTATCTGCACACGATTTAGCTACCCAGATTCACAACCCCGGAGGCCCTCCCCTATGTTTTCCTCTTCCTCTCGTGCTGTTTCTACCTGGCGTCCATTTTCACGAAACCAATTCCACAAATTTCTCTTTCCATCGGTTCTTTCCCCCGCGATTTTTCTCGGTGTGACTTTGATTCTTGCGTTTGCGAATGCGTCCCCAGCTATGGCGCAAGCAAGATCCGCCGCGCAGAGTAAGCAAGCCTCGCAGAAGACAACGCGCTCCACGACGAGCGTGAGCGTAACGATTAATGCCCTGAGCAACCGGCATACGATCAGCGAGTATGTGTATGGCGGGGCGTATCCGCAGAATGCGTCGACAATTACCGATAGCGGATTGACGCTGGTGCGCTGGGGCGGCGATGCGACTTCGCGCTACAACTGGCAGCTCGAGACGGATAACGCGGCGAACGATTATTACTTTGAGGATTTTGCGTACAGCGAGATTGGGGATGGAAGTTCGACGCAGTTTATTCAGGATGTGAAAAATGCGGGCAGTCATCCGCTGATGACGATGGTGATGCTGCCGTGGGTGGCGAATACGGCGGAGATTGCTGCGCCGCCAAATTATCACTGGAGTTTTTCGGTGGCGAAGTATGGTCCGCAGTGCTCGGTCGATCCCTATAACACGGATGCGGGAGACGGGCTGGAGACGGATTGCGCGACGCAGCTGACGGCGAATCCCGCCGATGCGGATGTGGAGATTCTGGACCAGCCGGGAAACGACGATCCGCCGGGAACCGTGTATCGCAATCAGTGGGCGGCGGCTCTGGCGACGGTGTTTGGCACGGCTCCGCATTTTTACAACATGGATAACGAGATCGATATTTGGGGGAGCACGCAGCGCGATGTGCATCCGCAGCCGACGGCGTACAGCGAGATGCGCGATACGTACTTGACCGAGGCGCACAATCTAAAGGGATGGGATCCGAAAGCGATCCGGCTGGGGCCGGTGAGCTGCTGCTGGTGGTACTACTGGAATGGCGCGAATAATAATGACAAGGGCGCGCATGCAGGCGTGGACTTGCTGCCGTGGTGGTTGAACGAAGTTTACTGGCAGGACAAGGTGAATGGAACGCGCTCGGTGGATATTTTCGATGTGCACGCCTATCCGGATGGGCCGAATACTTCGGGATGGACGACGGCACAGTTGCAGGCGCTGACGGCGCGGATTTATCGCGATTACTGGGATCCGACGTATGTGAGCGAGTCGAGCACGATCAACCAGATCTGGACGACATTTCTGCAGCCGAATAAGACGATTCCCTTCCGCATTCCGCGCATGCGAGCGATTGCGAACATGATTTATCCGGGAACAGAGGTGAGTTTCACGGAGTGGTGCGCGAACTTCGCGGGCGAATCGGATTTTTCAACGGCGCTGGGCGACGCGGATGCGTACGGAATTATGGGACAACAGCGGCTTTACCTGGCATCGCGGTGGGTGGCGCCGGTGCCGGGGAATCCGAATTACCTGGGGCTGAAACTGTTTACGAATTACGACGGCGCGCATCACGGATTCGCGACGACTTCGGTTTCCGACACCAATAATGGCGATCCGGACTTGTTCAGCAGCTACGCGGCGATCAACTCAAATGGAAAAACGATGACGCTGCTGGTGCTGAATAAAGATCCGGCGAATACGGTACAGGCGACGTTTGCCGTGAGTGGATTTACGCCAAAGACAATGACGACGTACACGCTGGCGTCGACGAATCAGACGCAGATTGTGGCGTCGGGGAGCGAGGCGTGGTCTGCGACACAGACTTTTGTGCCGTATACGGCGACGTTGATTGTGGCGTCCGGCACGTCGCAGTTGCCGGGGGCGGAGTGGGATTTGAATCCGGATACGACGATGGTGGCAGCGGGCGGGACAGTTGTGCTGACTCCGAAGATTATGTCGGGATCGGCGAGCGTGACGCTGGGCACGCCGACGTTTGATAACGGAATCACCGTGACGGTAACGGAAGGGACGTTGAGCGCGGGACATCCGGGAAAAATTACGGTCACGGCGGGAACGACGCCGGGTTTCTATCAGTTCACGGTGCCGAGCACGGATTCCGATGGCGTGGCGCAGACACAGAGTGGATGGATTCTGGTGGGAAATCCGGCGGCGACGCTGACGACGACGGGAAACGGGCAGAAAGGAGCAGCGGGAAGCCAGCTGAATTTGTCGGTGACGTTGAATCCAGGGCAGTCGGGCGGGAGCGCGGCGGGAGGGACGATTTTCTTCACGACCAGCGCGGGAACGCTTTCCAGCCGGATTGTGACGACGAATTCTTCGGGAACGGCGAGTGTTGTGCTGACGTTGCCTTCGACTGCCGGGACGGTGCATGTTACGGCCGAGGGGCAGTATGGGCTGGGGCATCCCGTGGCGACGTTTACGGAGACGGCGGAGTAATGCCATTTGTGATTTGCGATTGTCGATTGGTGATCGAAAACGCCATGTGCGGGTGAGTGCTCTTACCTGTGGCAGAGAAACCGGATTCCTCGGCACGCTTTCGTCGCTGTCGCAGGCTACAAAAGGGTCGGAATGACAAGGGGATGGTGAATCGCCGATAATCTCGCCATCGAGAAAAACGGCACAATTCGAGGGCGCAGAACTTTGACTCGGGATTCGCGCGCGGGGGCGCCCGCGCCACACAACAATCCTCCACGCGAGCCCACGGACATGCGGTTGGGGCGGATTGTGCGGCTGCTGATGGAGCACGCCACCGTGGTGGTGAGCGGGACGAAGATTGCAGAGGAAATCTCTTCGAGCCGGTCTTCTTCTGGCAGATCTTCTTCGGGTCAATCTGGTTCTGGTAGATCAGAGGTATGGCGGCTGATCCAGCAACTGCGCGGGCTGGGCGTGGATGTGGCGGGGCATCCGGCGACGGGCTATCAGTTGCGGGCGGTGCCGGATTTGCTGCTGCCGGAAATTGTGGCGCCGCTGGTGAGCGGCACGATATTTGAGACTGACCTGCATCACTTCTACAAAATTGGATCGACGAACACGGCGGCGATGGCGGCTGCGGCAGAGGGTGCGGCTGAGGGCAGCGTGTTTCTGGCCGAGGAGCAGACCGCGGGACGCGGAAGGGGATCGAATGTGTGGCAGTCGCCGCGCTCGACGGGGATTTATTGTTCGGTGGTGCTGCGTCCGGTGCTGGCGCCGGCAGATGTGCTGGTGCTGTCGCTGGCGGTGGGATTGGCGGTGAAAGATGCGATAGCGCAGGTTGATGCCAGCGTAAATGTGGATTTGAAGTGGCCGAACGATGTGCTGATTGACGATAAGAAGGTCTGCGGGATTCTCACTGAGATGAACGCGGAGGCGACGCGGGTGCGCTACATCGTGGTGGGGATCGGGATCAACGTGAATCAGGAGAGTTTTCCGGCGGAGTTGAACGCGACTTCGCTGCGGATGGCGACGGGGCACGAGTGGTCCCGCGTGGAGCTGGCGGGGGCTTTGCTAAAATCGCTGGACCGCGAGTATCGGCAGTTGGTGCGGGATGCGGGAGTGCGCGAGTCGATTCTGCGGAGATTCGCGGAAAGTTCGTCGTGGGTGCGCGGGAAAAATGTGCGCGTGGACGAAAATGGATCGGCGATCGAAGGGACGACGCAAGGGCTGGATGAGCGGGGATTTTTGCGGGTGAGGACGGAGAGCGCAGTGCGGACGGTGCTGAGCGGGACGGTGCGGGAGTCCTGAGTCGCGAGTCGCGAGTCGTGAGTCGCGAGAGGAATGGTGCGCTGCACGCGAGATCCCTCCGCCCGCTCGTGAAGACGCGGGGGTTCGGGATGACGCATTCAACATCGAGAAAATATGTTGCTCGTGATTGATGTAGGAAATACGAATACGGTGCTGGGCGTATTTGCGCGGGCAGACGCCGGCGGTAATGCGGATGGAACTCCGCGCTACGAGCGACTTTTGGCGAACTGGAGGGTGGCGACGGTTCGGCGAAGCACGGTGGACGAGTATGGCGTGCTGTTCCGCAATTTGTTCTCGATGGCGGGACTGGAGGCGAAGGGGATTCATGGAATTGTGATTTCGTCGGTGGTGCCGCCGCTCGATCCGGTGCTACGGCAGGTGTGCGAGAGATACTTCAATTTGAAGCCGCTCTATGTTGAGCCAGGAGTGAAGACGGGAATGCCGGTGCAGTATGACAATCCCGCTGAGGTGGGAGCGGACCGGATTGTGAATGGCGTGGCTGCGTATGAGAAATATGGCGGGCCGTGCGTGATTGTGGACTTCGGCACGGCGACGACCTTCGATTGCGTTTCGGCGAAGGGAGAATATCTGGGCGGAGTGATTTGCCCGGGGATCGGGATTTCGGCGGACGCGCTGTTTGAGCGGACGGCGCGGCTGCCGCGCGTGGAGATTCGCAAGCCGGCGCGAGTGATTGGAACGAATACGGTGGGAAGTCTGCAGTCGGGGTTGTATTACGGGTATATCGGGTTGATTGACGGAATTCTGGAGCGGTTGCTCGGGGAACTGGGCGCGGAGACTCAGGTGATCGCGACTGGCGGTTTTGGGACGATGATTGGCATTGGTTCGAAGTATATCCGGCACGTGGATGATTTTTTGACGCTGGAAGGACTGCGGATTATTTGGGAAAGAAATGAGAGTGGGCGGAAAGAAGCGGGCGCGAGCAAGGCGGGAAAGCGGGCCGGAAAGTGATGCCTGGATTGTTGATGGAGAAGGCGTCGAGAGAATTCCCTGCGAGGCCCGTGACGGTGCTGACAACACCGGGGTCCTTCGACTCGCCGTCGCCTGGGCTCCGGCTCGCTCAGGATGACAATGTGATTGTAGCGATCGAGGTTTTCTTGACTCGCAGCCACTTTTGAATTTGCCTGCCGTGGAAAATTACTTCAACTATTTCACCGAAATTGAGGAGCACTTTCAGAGGCGACGTGGCGGCGGACTGCTGCTCTCGACGCTCGACTGGGCGCTGATTGAGACGTGGAAGGATGCGGGGATTCCGCTGGAGGCGGCGCTGCGCGGAATCGATGCGGCGTTTGACCGGTACGACGCGCGTCCGTCGAAGACGAGAAAGGTGAACAGCCTGGCGTAT
>JASHOT010000265.1 GCA_030040965.1 Candidatus Sulfotelmatobacter sp.
ACGATTGCCCCAGTTGGAAACGAACAGATAGGAGGACACCGGCCGTCCTGCCCAATGACGTTTGCGTCGCGCGATGTAGTCAGCCAGTACTTTGCACGTCGATGCGTGCAAAGGTACGAGTCGAGACTTGCCAAACTTGCCGCTGCGGATCGTCAGCACCGCCGCCTTAAGGTCCAAGTCCTGAAGCTCGAGACTGCGCGCTTCGCCCAGACGTAGGCCGGAAACATACAGTAGTCCGTAAGTCCAAGGTCGCAGTTTGCTGGCCACAACGACAGGGCAAGTCGAGAGTAGCGCGTAGTAACCTTCGAATTTCATTGTCACGGAAATGCTTCTGCATGCGGACGAACACAGCAAAAGACCGACCACGAGTAAGAAGAAAGGCCGATGCTGGATGGAATGTGCCATCGTAAGCCCCCTCGGAATCTGTACCAGGCTTTGCGCTGAGATGAGCTGACGGAAGCTGAGGTCGCAAGGAGAATTCTGACGTCGAGTCTTCCGCAAAGAGCGACAAACTCCCTAAGAGAGGCGCCGTGGTTCGTGGATGACAGCAAACACCCCGGACGAGCCATCTGGTTCCGGCGCGGGCGAGGCTGGCTGGATCGGTGCGAAATGGAGTTCCTGACGCCTGCAGGCAGACCGTTCAAGAAAAACGACATCTCCCCGGTCTTCACTGCAAAAAAGAGCGCCCAGTGCCGGACACAGGAAGCGACGAGTTCTCGGCGTTATTTGAGAGTCAAGATGAAGCAGAAATGCTTATTCAGAACCTGGAGTGCAGCAACGTTGCTACAACATCCCGCCTTCCGGCGAACCGCAAGGCACCGACCAATTCCCCAAAGCCCGCTGGAAATCATCCTTCGATAGGTCTTTTCTTGTCGCTCTCAGCGAATCGGCTATCAAAAGCGTACTTGCGTTCGCTTGCGGATTGCCCACCTCTGGCCTTTATTGCAGATGGGCGTATTCCGCTTTGGCTCGCTTGAGGATTGGCGTGTCAGGATCGGCTTCTTTCCATAGTGCGAAAAAATCCTGGTAGGCCTCTCTTGCTCGGGCACTGTCACCGCTTATCGCGTACGCACGTCCGACTTGGAGATGGACGATCGATCCGGTAATAAAGTTTTCCATCAACCCGGGATGATCGAGCAACTTCAGGAATTCTGTCGCGGCGGCCTGGCCATCGCCTGCCAGCAGGAAGGCTTGCCCGCGTACATAAGCAGGATATAAGTAGTTGACGAAGGTGGCCGTAATACCCAACTCATAGGGTTTGGCATCGTCCAATTGCACCAGTGCTTTGGCGGAATCACCTCTTCTGACTTCAAGGGCAGCGTGGATCGTGGGAAGCCAGTACAGCTTCAACAAAGTATTTGTTGGATATTCTTTGGCCAGTTCCGCGGCCAGCGTTTCAGCTCTTGGGTCACCGATACGAGCCAGCGCGAGAGCGGCCACAATATTCACGTCCTGGCCCTGGGACAGCAACATCGCAGACGTGGCCCCTTTTCTTGCCGCGGTTGTTTCTCCGATTTCAGCCTCTCGCAGTGCAGCGTTCACTTCCCAGAGTGCGGCCGATTCCTTGTTGCCAGCGCGCAGCGCCGAATCGGCCGCTTTGCGAGAGTAATCCCGCGCCTTCTGCATGCGTCCGTAAAAAGCTTCGGTGTCCGACTGCATCGAAAGCAGCTCGTCTTCTTCGCCGGGCCTGCCCGCAAACCAGGCGAGCTGCTGGTCCATCGCCTTCCTATCGCCGCGCACGAAAGCCAGGGCATACATTTGCTCGTGAAGGTCTCCGCTTTCCAGCCCACGTCCCAGAGCGCGATCGAAGATAGCCTTGGCCTCATCGAACCGGTTAAGCGTTAGGTAAGTGAACAGCAGATCGGCATAGTAAAGGCGGTCATCCGGGTCCAGCTCCAAGGCCTGCTTAATTTCGGTAAGGGCTCTCTCATGCTGTCCAGTTCTGGCGAACGTAACGCCGAGGTTAAGATGGGGGACTGGGTCCCGCGGGTAGTTGGCGGTCCAGTCTTGATGTGCCAGGATCGCCTGATCCATCTCCTGCCTGGTACCGAAATACGTAGCGGAGATACGCAGTTTTTCGCGTTTGGTTGCCCGGTCGCGCAGTTGGTACGCCTTGGCTATGTACTCCATGGCGAGGGATGGCTGGCGAGTAGCCTCGTACGCAGCTGATAGGGCGGCGTAGGCCATGGGAAAATTAGGGTCCAGTTCAATGGCGCGATTGAAGAAAGGCATACTGGCCACGGGTCCTTTCTCTTTTCGGACCTTCATACCCTGGCTATAATTTTGCAAGGCTTCGAGAGAGCTTGTCGTAGCTTCAACCGGAGTTTCGTACTGCTGCACCGAGGGAAGAGATTCTCCCAACTTAGTTCGCAGCTTGGAAGAGGCTTGGCTCAAGGCCTTCAAGACACTTTCTTTGGTGGTCGCTTCTGCCTGTTCCCGGGCCAGATTTTCGCCGGTGCTGCAGGCAACGGCATTCAAAGTGATGAGATAGACACTGCCCAGCCTAGAAATATCTCCGCCAAGCAGGGCTTTGGCCCCATTGCGCCGACAAATGTCCCACCCGACGTCCTCAGAAATTCGGTCTCCGGATGAACGGCCCATCATGCGCAAAGTTTCGTTAACTTTTCGGTCAGACATCAGGTTCAGAAACGGCGACTGCCCCAGTTCAACAGCAAACGCCTGTTTGAGGGCATCGCTGAAAACAGGATCCCCGGCTTGATTGCTGAAATCGGCCAATACCACGGTGTCAAGTTCCGTCAGCGGAGCTTTGACACGATGCGAGTGGTAAAAAATTCCTGCGCCTGCGATTACCGCGCCCACCAGAGTGACAGCCCCAATTCTTGCGCCCAGCGAGCGGGCGAAGCTGCCACGCTGCCAGAATCGGGTTGAAGGCGGTTCCGCACCAACTGCTGCTCCATCGCGGAATTCTAAGTCGCGTCTTGCTCGCCTGAGGTCAGTCGCTAAATCTGCAGCCCGCGGATGCCGCAAGTCGCGGTTCTTCTCTAGGGTTCGAGTGATGATCTCCGCAAATCTGAGCGGAAGCATCGGATTCAGCCGCAAAGGTGATTCTGGAAGGTCATGGAGAATCGCAGCGGACGTCGCGCCGGAGGTGTTTCCTTTGAAGGGCCGTACGCCGCATGCCAACTCGTAGAGCACGACGCCCAGACTGAAGAGATCGGTACGAGCGTCGAGTTCCTCTCCCCGCACCTGTTCCGGCGACATGTACGCCGTCGTGCCCAACGCAACTCCTGTTTGGGTTAAGTCTTCTTCCAGCGCTGGAGTGCCCACGCCGGCAGATATCCGGTGTGTTCCTGCGGATTGCCGGGTTACTTTGGCGACGCCGAAATCCAGCAGCTTGGCGTGCCACCGTTTCGAGACGAAAATATTCGCTGGTTTGACGTCTCGATGAATGATTCCGTTTGCGTGAGCGGCTTCCAGGGCGTCGGCGATCTGAATCCCAAGGTCAACCATCTCTTCCGTTTTCAGCTGGGTCGAGCTTATCAGTTGCTTGAGAGTCTCGCCCTCGAGAAACTCCATAACAATAAATGCATTGCCTTCATGCTCGCCAATATCGTGGATGGTAGAAATATTGGGATGGTTCAGCGCCGAAGCTGCTTGCGCTTCGCGTTGAAAGCGGCTAAGCCATTGTGGATCGCGGGCAAGATCGTTGGGCAGGAATTTCAGTGCAACGAAACGATGAAGGCGCGTATCCTCGGCCTTGTAAACAACCCCCATTCCTCCGCTGCCCAGCTTTTCAATGACATGATAATGAGAAACCACCTGGCCGATGAGATCGTCCCCGCTTTTGACGGCAGGCATTTCGCTGGCGATCAGCTTCCCCAGACGCACAATAGCTGGTGACTCGAAGAGCTGTTTAGCTTCCTTCCCGCTGGCCAACAGCGATTCCACTTCTTCGCGAAGTGATTTGTCCTCTCCACATTGCTGGTCAAGAAATTCAGTGCGGGAGGTTTCGTCCATCTCGCGCGCCTGGTGGTACAGCTCTTCCACGCTGTTCCACCGGTCAGTCACTGTGCAGCTCCCCACGCATTTTTTGTAATAGCCAAGCCTTGGCAAACTCCCAATCGCGCATCACAGTGTGCACAGAAACGTGCAAGACTTCCGCAGTTTCTTTTACGCTCAGTCCGCCGAAGAACCGCAACTCGACCACCTTGCTTTTTCGCTCATCGCGAGAAGCCAGCAGATTCAGCGCTTGGTCCAGTGCGAGCAGATCCGCATCGGGCTGACTGCCGAAACCCAGCTCTGCCTCTGTCGACAGATGAACCGCTCCCGCTCCTCGTTTTTGGCGGCAACGCGAGCGCGCGAAATCGATGAGGATACGACGCATCAACTGGGCCGATACGGCGAAAAAATGTGCCCGGTCCTGCCACTGCACCCTGTGGAAGTCAACCAATCGCAGGTAAACCTCATTAATCAGCGCAGTCGTTTGGAGCGTGTGCCCGTCACCTTCGCGCGACATGTGGTAGCGCGCAATGCGGTGCAGTTCGTCATAAACCGCTGGCGTTAGTTTTTTGAGCGCGCTTTGGTCCCCGCTTCCCCAGGCTCGAAGCAACTCGGTGACATTGAGCGACCCAGACTGATCTTCACCCATGAGATGTGGAAACAATGAGGAGGGGGAAACGAACAGGCGCTAGCGTACCATACCCGAAAGCCGCGTCCAAGAGTTTCTCGCGCCCCTCTTGCCTTGGCTCGGCGTGACTGTTGTGTATCCTTAGATGGCTCGAAAGTGGCGTGTTTATAATGATTTCCATTCCCGCCCGGCAGGCTTGCTGAGCCGCACCGCCCCATGTCAATGGGGTCCTACGGAAGCCCGGAAATATTTCCTGCCCCAATTTTTTTAAGCCCGCTGGCACTTTTTTCCTGGATCTGACGCTTATGTCAAATAGAGGGTCAAACAGCTCTTGTGGGGACGAGTCCGAGCGCGAACCGCCAAGGGCTTGCGGAGCTGCAGATGAGTCAATCACGTTGTGGGAGCGAGAAAATGCCGCCGGAGGTTTCCCGCGAACTTCGACGTCAACGCGGCGATCTTTCAACTGTCGGTCTTCCTTCTATGGAGGCGCCATGAATGTTCGTCTGGGATGGGTTGCTGTCGCGTGTCTGTGCTTGGTCTCATCGGGATTTGGGCAGAACTCCGCAACATCCTCGGCTTCCGTTTCCGTACCGCCGGTGATTCAATTCTCGAACGTTGCCACCGATGAAGGTGGAACGCCGCTGAGCGGCACTGTCAGCATCACTTTCTCGCTGTACAACACTGCAGTCGGCGGGCAAGATCTGTGGAGCGAGATGCAGAACGTGCAACTCGGTAGCGCCGGCCAGTACTCGGTATATCTGGGTCTGACGCAAGCGAACGGCTTGCCCGTGAGTCTTTTCAGCAACGGCCAGGCGCAATGGCTGGGAGTAAAAATTGAGAATCACGCCGAGCAGCCGCGTGTGTATCTGGTGAGTGTTCCGTACGCCATGAAAGCGGGGGATGCGGCAACCGTGGGGGGATTGCCGCCCTCCGCTTTCGTGATGGCAACTCCGGGCGCTTCAGGCACGAGCTCGGCTTCGGTAGGCGGGAATGCCGACAGTACTTCGCCTGCCTCCGCGACCTCCTCGGATGTGACAACCAGCGGCGGCACGGTCGACTATATTCCGCTGTGGGATGCCACCTCCGACATTACCAATTCTGTGTTGTATCAGTCGGGCTCGGGCAGCACAGCCAAGATTGGCATCAACACCGCGACACCAGCATCCACTCTGGATGTGAAGGGCACGGCAACCTTGCGCGGCACGACCACGGTTCTGGGAACGCTCACGCTGCCGACGACCGGCGCGGCCACGGCCTCGGCGGGTAAGGACTCCGAGGCGATCACGCAAGCGGCTTCGGCCTATAACAGCAGCACCAGCACCCCGGTGAATCAGACGTTCGAATGGCTGGCCGAACCGGAGGACAACGATACCAGCACCGCGACCGGAACGCTGAATCTGCTATTCGGCCAAGGTACAACAAAACCATCCGAGACCGGCCTGCACATTGCAGCCAACGGCCAGATCACATTTGCCGCCGGACAGACATTTCCCGGTACGGGCAATGGCACCGTGATGAGCGTGGGCAGCGGGACCGGTTTGACCGGTGGGCCGATAACGAGCAGTGGCACGCTGCAGATCGATCCGACAGTAGTACCGGAACTGAATGCCGCGAGCAACACGTTCACTGGCAGCATCGCTGCCAGCGGCTTCACGGGCAGCGGCGCGGGATTGACAAACGTCAATGCAGCCACGCTGAACGGATACACTTCCAGCGATTTTCAGCTAGTAGGCGCCTACGCCACCCTGGGTGCGAATACATTCACGGGAAACCAGACGGTGAATGCAAACATCGCGCTGCCGAACACGAACAGCAGCGGAACCGAAGGCGTGATCTTAATTGGAGGCAACGCCTTTGTTCAGAACTACGGTGTCAGTGGCAGCTATAACGGCTTCTTCGGGTACAAAGCGGGAAATTTCAGCACCACCGGACTCTCTCTCACGGCGGTCGGAACCTCTGCACTTGGCGAGGACAGCAGCGGAAGCAAAAACACTGCCGTGGGCTACCTTTCACTTTTCTCAGACACGACCGGCTCCAACAATACCGCGGTAGGTTTATTCGCGGGTGAAACCTCCGACTCGTCTTCGGTAACTGCCAGCAACAACACCTTGCTAGGAGCGAACGCCCTTCTCAGCACAGGAAGCCTGAGCAACGCGGTAGGAATCGGCGCCTATTCGGAGGTCTCCGAGAGTAACGCGCTGATACTTGGGCCCGTCTCCGGCACGAACGGCTGCACCTCAGCGAATAATTGCACCAGCGTCAACGTGGGTATCGGCACCACCGCACCTGCCTATAGCCTCGACGTCTACGGCACCGGCCATTTCGCGCAGGCAGTTACATTTGGCTCTCCGGTGAACTTCGCCAGCGGGCAAACGTTTCCCGGAGCGGGGACGATCACGGCAGTGAATCCGGGCACAGGACTGAGCGGCGGTGGTTCGAGCGGCTCGGTCACGCTGGCCAATACCGGCATTCTTTCGCTGACGGCTGGGACGGGCATCAGCTCAAGCGGAGGGCAATCGCCCACCATCAACATCAACACGTCCGTGGTGCCAGAGCTTACCAGCAGCAACACTTTCAGCGCCACGCAGCGGATCAATGGGAGTCTCGGTGTCAACGAAGCACCGAGCTGGCCACTGCAGGTGTTGGGGAGTGGCGCGGAGACGGCCGAATTCGACAACACGTCGCAGACCTCACGCATCCGGCTGAACGGGGCCAGCGGCACGGGCGGCGATCTGATCTATCAAGCCGCCGGAACGTCGCTGTTTGGCGTGTATAGCATCGCGGCAAACACGCTCGGTTTTTATCCTAGTGACGGTTCAACCGCGACCATGTTTATCAATAACAGCGACGTCGGCATCGGAACCACTACGCCCAAACACCCATTGCAGGTAAATGGTGCGGATGTCGCGATCTATGGAGATGCAGCGGGACCAAGCGTCACGGGCGCGACCTACAGCCTCGGCGCTGGGGTCTGGGGCGACGCTGGCGGTGGATCCGATGAATATGCTGGAGTCCAGGGAAGCGCGGACGATAATAACGCCGGATTCTTCTATAACAATTCTGGCAGCGACTCACTTCTCAGTGGTTCCACGGTTTACGCCCTGAACTACAGCACTTACGCCGACGCATTTCTCTTTGTTGCCCAAGGTTCCCCTGGCCTCTGCGAGATTTTGAATTCGGGAGACCTATCCTGCAATGGCTCGATTAACAGTGTGGTTCCTGCCGATGGCGGGGCGCGCAGGGTGTCGCTGTATGCGGTGCACTCTACCGAAAACTGGTTCGAAGATGCCGGCTCCGGGCAGTTGAACAACGGCTCGACAAGGATTGAACTCGACCCGACTTTCGCGCAAACGGTGAATACAGGAACGGACTACCACGTGTTCCTGACGCCCAACGATGACTGCAAGGGGCTGTACGTGAGTCGAAAGACGGCAACTTCTTTTGAGGTTCACGAATTAGGCGGGGGTCATTCCAGCATCCCGTTCGACTATCGGATTATGGCTAAGCGAACTGGCTACGAAAATGTTCGTTTAAAGGACGTTACCGAGCGATATCAGCAGATGCAACAACAGATGGAACGCCGCCGCGAGCGAACTCAGCAAGGCCGCGCCCTACGGACGGCAGGCAGCACGGCCTCCTCCTCTGCCGCATTACCTGCACCGCATTAGGACCGAATCCGGGTGGAATCAGTCCACATCAACGCCGCTCGCCGAAGGTGAACCCTGCACCGGCCTGTATGTGGTCGAGCAGGACACATCGGCATCTTCAAGAGCTCCATGGTGGAAGAGAGCACGTGCTCGGCATCGAAGGGCCCGGCAGTTCCATCGCTGAACTTTCCGTATTCGATGGGGGAATTACCCGGCATCGCTAACTGCCATCCTTTTTCCGGAGTGTAAGCGGCTAGAAACGCGACCCTCCCATCCGCTGAAAACGTCACTCCATTCCAGACCGCATTCAACCGGTCTCATGAACCCAGACTAGCCGATGATTGCCTGTTCGCTTCCGGACATCACTGACCCATGGTGGACATCCTTTGAATGGTTTGGTTCGAGAGCGGTGTTCTCTTGTACTTTGGCATCAACGGGTTAGACCTTGCACTATATTTGGCAAGAGCATTGCTCGGGGACTGGCCGCGGGCGCTATCCGTTTCGCCTTGGGATTTGCCCGCGGGACTCCGGCAGCAGGGTCCACGAGGACGACGCTGATGAGCGGATTGGTACAAGATGTTCGCTACGCGCTGCGGCAATTGCGGAAAAGCCCGGCGTTCACCGCGGTCGCAGTAATCACGCTCGCGCTTGGCATCGGGGCCAATACAGCTGTTTTCAGCGTAATGAATGCGGTTCTGTTGCGGTCGTTACCCGTGCGCGATCCCCAAAATCTTTACTATGTGCAGATCGGGGACGGCGAGAATCAGCCGCCATCTACCTCAAGCACAGGAAATGGAAACACGTCGTTTTCTGAACCGGTGTTTGAAGCGTTGCGCGAGCGCAGCGATGTATTCGCCGAACTCATCGCATACGCTCCGCTCGCCGTGGGGAAAGTCGCTGTCCGCTACGGCGATTCGCCGGAGGAAGCCGAAGGTGAGGAAGTCAGCGGGAGTTTCTTCTCCGGGCTTACGGCGCAGATTGTTCGTGGACGCGGTTTCACGCTGCAAGACGAGAGACAACATGCGCCGGTTGCGGTGATCAGTGACTCTTACTGGAACCAGCGATTTGCCCGCAGCCGATCCGTTCTCGGCAGCACAATCTTTGTCAAGAGCTTCCCCTTCACCATCATTGGAATCTCCGCGCCGGGATTTCACGGCGTGGAGCCCGGCGTCTCCACCGATTTCTGGGTACCGCTGCAAAATCGCCAGGAACTGAATGCATGGGGCGAGCCCGCAACCTTCGACAACGTCTTCGGGGCTCCGAAGTGGTGGTGCCTGCAAATGATGGCGCGACTGCGCGAGGGGATCAGTCCGGCGCGGGCGGAGGGGGCTCTTGAGTCAACCTTCGGCGAAGCCGCAAAGATCGGCGTCGGCAATATCGACCGGAAAAAGTGGAAGCCGGTGCTGGATTTTGATCCCGCGAAAGGCATGCAGGGCTACAACCAGCAGTACCGCGATCAAGTGCACATCCTGATTGCGCTGGTTCTGCTGGTTTTGCTGATCGCGTGCACCAATGTCAGCCTGCTTCTGATGGCGCGCAATGAAGCCCGCCAGCGTGAATTCAGTCTCAAGATGGCGATCGGCGCTGACAGCTTGCATGTATTTCGTCAGCTTCTAACGGAAAGCTGTCTTCTGGTTGCGGCAGGGGCAGTATGCGGTTGGATTTTTGCCATCTTCGCGACACGTGCCCTGGCGGCGTGGTCGCAAATCGAAAGCGGGCTGGACCCGGACCGCAGCGTTCTATGGTTCACCCTGGCGGTCTCGACGCTAATCGCTCTTGCGTTCGGCCTGGCGCCTCTGTGGAGCGCGCTGCGTGCCCCCATTTCCGGTGTTCTGAAGGCCACGAACTCCGGCCTGACGACAGGTCATAAGAGAAGAATTGGCGGCCGTGTGCTCATGTCATCGCAAGTGGCGATCTGTCTTCTGCTGCTGGTCGCCGCCAGCCTGCTATTGCGCACGCTCCGCAAGTACCAGACGCAGGACTTGGGGATGAAAACCGCGGGCCTGCTGGTCTTCGGAGTGACTCCTCAGCGTCCGCACACTGAACAGGAAGCATTCGGCGCTCAAGGAGGTTTGATCCCTGCTCTGCGCCGAAGCGGAGGATTGTTTTTCTGATATTTTGCTGTTAATCCGGTGTTCCGATTAAGGCCGCTTGCGAATGCTTCTCCCGCAAGATGTGAGGCTTGAGACGCATGAGTTGTCTGATTTGCGTTTCCAGAGACTCTACTTCTTGTTGCAGTTCGCGATCATTGTTTCCCAATCGATTGAGAAAGGATTGGAGTTCCGCTGCCGCGAGCGTGATGGCTGCGTCCAGATTGTCCGGATCTGTTTCCAACGCTCCGGCGTCATGGCTGCAAACCTCGGCTCAGTTCGCGTTGCAGCCAGAAACGCGCGTTCGTCTGGTCAAAACGATCCGTCGTTGGGCAAAACCTTCCGGCTTCGCAGATTGTTAGGCGAAAACAGCGCTGCTTACCTTTAGGATTGAGCTTTAGCTAATTCGTGTCAAGTTATTGAAAGATAAATAGCTTACTGGACTCGAGGAGGTGCCTGCTTTTGCAGGTGTCAGTGTCCAGCTGTCTGGTTGATCAATTGCACCTTAACATCCCGCGGAAAAACAGATTAGGAGCGGTGTGCTCACACCGCGTAACTCTTCCAGGTAGTTCGGGTTTAGAAGTTTCAGTTCCCAGGAGAATTCGCATGCGTAGACCCTGTCTCTTCGCTCTTCTTTTCACCTTGTTGATTGCCATACTGCTGGTGGGATGCAGTTCCAGTCCGACGAGCGGCAACGGTGGCTCCGGCAGCAACGGTTCAGGCGTTCCCGTGAGTCTCAGCATGACGGACGATCCGCCGAACGGCGTAACCGTCCTCTTTTTTCAAATCAGCCTGACTGCGGCATACTTGACGCCCGCTTCCGGCTCGAACGTATCGCTACTGAACAACAACACCGCCGTCCAGGTTGACGTCACTCAGCTGCAGGCTCTGTCGGCCTTTTTGAGCACAGCGAACGTGCCTGCGGCCATGTACAACAGCATGACGTTGACCTTCGCCAATCCGCAGCTGGTGATCTTCAACGCGTCGGATCAATCGATCGCCAGCACCTGTCCGGTGGGCACGGTCTGTCAACTCAATCCGCAGATCGACAACTCGGCAACGCTCACTTTTTCGTCTGCACCTTTGCCGGTCACGATCAGCACAGGTTCGCCTCTGGGATTTCTGCTCGACTTCCATCTCGATAACGTAATTCAGTCCGATCTTTCGGTGAATCTCGGAGTTACCGACGGCGTCACGATCAAAGAGTTGCCCTCTACACCGGTCGGACCTCCGCAGTTTGGCTTCCTGTTCGGAACGGTCCAAAGCGTGAACGCCAGCCAGAACCAATTTACCGTGCAGACTCGTTGGGGATGGACCGTCACCGTTGAAGTGAACAGCAGCACCACTTACCAGAATTTCCCCAGCAGCGCATGCAGCGCCGGCGGTCTCTCCTGCCTGGCCACGGGGGATGTCGTGCAGGTGCAGGTGGCGAGTGTGGAGTCGCCCGGCACGCTGCTTGCGGCCTCAGTTTCCTACCTGCAGACCGCTTCGCAACAGGTGGTGCAAGGAAACATCATCAATTTGACCACTGGAAGCGGCGGGACGGTGATGACGCTGCTTCTGCACTGGTCCCCAATCGCAGGCCCATTTCCGTTGGGCGGGATCGCATCGGTAACGGTGCCGAGCACAGCCACGTTCTCAGTCGACTCGGGCAGCTTTACGGTCCCGTCTGGCCTTAGCTTCGCCAGTTCCACGGATCTGATCGTGGGACAGCAAGTGCAGGTCGAAGTGCAGCCGGGAACGGTGAACAATTCCGGCAGCCAAGGTCCATGGGCTCCTCCGTCGGTTTCGTTTACTGCAAGCAGCGTGGAACTCGAGCCGAGTCAAATTACCGGAACGATTACGGCGATCAACCCCAATGGAACGAGCTTAACGCTGACCACGCAGCCAAACTTCTTTGCGCCCTGGTCGATTTCCGGCTGGCAGAATTCGAACTGGTCACCGACTCAGATCACAGTTGAAACGACGTCGCAAACGATTTATCAGGGTGTTAGTCCCGACAGTTTCTCGGGACTGACGACCAACAGTCTGGCATCGGTGCAAGGATGGTTATTCGCTACACCGAGTGGCGCCAGTCCTTCCACCCAAGCGGCAGAGACAATCATGGTGCACCCGAACGGATACTTCTGATCGTTCTTGAAACACAAACGGGGAACAGCGCGGGCTTCAAAGTGCGCTGCTCCCCGTATTTCATTTCACGCCGAATGTTGCCGCGAGAAAAATTTGTGTCAGCGGGGCGCACAAATTCACCAGTAATGCTGCGCTATACGTTGGATACTGATTTCAATGGCAGATCATTAGGGGGTTTCATCACGTAGGAACAAATTTCGCCTGCAGAAGTTTCCGTTCAATTAGGGTGTGTTGTCGGCGACGAGAGGTTCCTGTTTCTGAATCGTTAACGCGGGCTGACGCTTTCCGCAGCCTTCAGTGCTTGGGTGCACTTCGCAAGGTCCTCGGAAATTTCCTGAGGGACACTGACTTCGCTCCCAAAAAGCAAGCCCCGCGTCTGAGCGTCCCTGTAAACTGGCAGAGCTTGTCTAAGATAATTCTGCGCGAGGTGCAAGAGGCGTAGTTTTTCGACTGTGGACTTTACCTTCCCGGCGATGCCTCGGTAATCGTTTCCCAAGTCCCACCAAACATCGGCAAGATCTATTCGGTCGGTAGCATTGCCCGCGTTGGCTGCGGCCTGAGCCGCCCGAATCGCGAGCTCGTGGAGATTGTAGGGCAGCGCAGCCTGGAACTGCTTTTCGTCACGTAAGATATCGCCGATGTAACCACACGTTTTCGCTACGCCAAGGCGCGCCCGGGCATCATGAGGGTCAGCCTCGGCCATCGCTTGACGGATGTCCAGGACTTTGTGGTAATTGGCCATCGCTGCGGCCAGGTCATGTTGCTTCCGGTAGATAAAGCCGATGTCACTATACGTGAAGGTAATGGCGAACCGGAGTTTCGGATCATCAGGACGTGTTGCCAGCAGCGCTTCATCCAACGCCAGCGACGCTTTGTATTCTGCAAGGGCCTCGGGAAGTTTCTGACCCTGAATCAGCAGGGCGCCCACTCTCTTGTGTTCATAAGAGAGGTCGGTGCGATGGGATTCGTTCGGTGCCATGTCTACCAGCTTTTGCGCTAGCTTCAGACTCTCTTGCTGACTCTGCAGAGCTGCGTTCATATCATTCTTACTGGTAAGGAGCATTGCCTGATGCTCATAGCAAAGAACCAGCGATTGCAGAAAGTCCACATTAGCGGAATCTTTGCTAACCAAGGCTGCGGCCATGCTCATTGACTTCTGCAAATAATCCGCGGCTTGCCTTGCGTCGGCTGCGAGAAGCGCATGCCCAAGCTCATCGTAGGATACTTGCAGCTCATGTTCGGCCTGCCAGTCGGACGGGGTGGCCTTGGCGATCGCCTCCCGCAGACTTGCGGCTTTGCGATAACTCTCGATGGCCGACCGGGAATTTCCGAGATTGGGTCCCCGAATTCCTCCCTGGACCTGCCCCAGCCTTTCGTATCCGGTTGCCAGTTCGCGCAACAGGGATAAGTCGCCGCTGGCTTCGTGCGACAGACTGTCCAGGTATTCTTGCGCGCTGCTGATCACGAGTTGTTGCGCTTGAGTCGTACCGGGCACGTTTTTGATCGCGTCATTGATCTGGAAAAGTAGAGTATTGGACAAACTTCGAACATCATTGAACCGGCGTTCCGCGCGTGCCCGCTCGCTGCGCGCGATGCGAGCTTCGCGCAATGTTATGACCATTCCCGCGAAAAGCGTAATCGCAACGATTGCGGCGGCAGAAACTCCGGCCTTGTGCCGTGCAGTGAACTTCGTAGTGCGATAGCCGACAGTATCTTTGCGTGCAATTACCGGAAGGTGTTCGAGATGCCGCCGAATGTCTTCGCGGAACTGTTCGACCGATGCGTAGCGGCGCGGCGGTTCCTTACGCAAGGCCATCAGCGCAATGTTGTCCAGGTCGCCACCCAGTCGTTTTCTGAGTTTCTCAGGAGAGCCGTCGCGCACTGCGCTTACGCTCGCCGGAGTAATTGCCGGCTGGTTGGAATCGCTGTCAGGGCCTTCCGTACGGCTCACGACGGTGCTTGGTTTCTCCGGCTCGGTTTCGCACACCGCCCGCGTAATCTCCTGGGGTGTGGACCTGCTTACACGATATGGTCGGTGACCGGTGAGCAGCTCGTAGAGCACCACTCCCAGCGAGTACACATCGCTCGCGGTGGTGATAGGTCCGCCTTTGATCTGTTCCGGACTAGCGTATCCCGGCGTGAGTGCCTGAAACACGGTCAGAGTCGGTGCACAGCGATCATTGGCGGCGTCAAGATGAAGAATCTTGGCAATGCCGAAGTCCAAGAGTTTGGGCGTACCATCGGCCGTGACGAGAATGTTGCCGGGCTTGATGTCGCGGTGGATAATGAGCCGCTGGTGAGCGTACTGCACTGCCGAACACACTTGCGAAAAAAGTTGTAGCCTCTCCGTGGTCGTAAGCCGGTGATGGTCACAATACTGGTCAATCGCTTCCCCTTCGATCAGCTCCATGACAAAGTAGGGCACGCCCTCTTCGGTGGTGCCGCCATCGAGCAAGCGAGCAATATTAGGATGATCGAGACCGGCCAGAATCTGCCGCTCGTTCTTGAACCGGCTAATCACAAAACCGGAGTCTGAACCAGCACGGACCAGTTTGATCGCGACCTGCTTCTGATATTGGTCGTCGGCCCGAACCGCGCGATAAACCTCCCCCATTCCCCCTGTGCCTATCTGTTCGAGGATCTGATAGTTCCCGATACGTTTCCCAAGAAACAGCCCAGACGCTTCACCCACGGCGTGTGCGGCTAAGGCGTCAGGGTGCCGCAGCAACTGGTCATTGGCGATCTGTTTGCCCGCAATCTCTAACGCCGGCGATGCGAGGAAGTGTTGGGATTGTTTGTGCTGGTCCAGCAACGACTGAACTTCGCGTCGTAGTGCGTCGTCCTCGCCGCAGGCCTCGGCAAGGAATTCCGCACGGTGGTTCTCCTCCACTTCCAGAGCGCGGTGATATAGCTCCTCCACTCGATGCCAGAGGTCCAGTTCCACGTCAAGCCTCCGTGTTCAACTCTCGCAAGAGCCAATCCTTAGCAAAGTTCCAGTCGCGTACTACGGTAGCGATGGAAATCTTGAGTACTTCGGCGGTTTCTTCGACGCTCAATCCGCCAAAGAATCGCAGTTCTACAACTTTGCTTTTTCTTTCGTCGAGGGAAGCTAGAGACTTTAAAGCGTCATCAAGCGCCACCAGGTTGGTATCGGGTTCACAACACACCGATGGTGCTTCGTCCAACGACAGGTGAGGAGTTGCACTGCCCCGTTTCTGGAAACCGCGCGAGCGGGCAAAATCGATCAGAATGCGGCGCATCAACTGGGCTGACACTGCCAAAAAATGCGCCCGATCCTGCCAATTGATTTGTTGGCAATCGATCAGACGGAGATAGACTTCATTGACCAAGGCAGTCGCTTGCAGGGTGTGGCCCGAGCGTTCTCCTGCCATGTAACGTTGCGCGACACGATGCAACTGCTCATAAACCAGGGGCGTGAGCTTTTCCAAGGCGTGCTCATCTCCCGTGGTCCAGGCCTTGAGCAGCTGGGTGACCTCATGGGTTGAGGGCAGGGTCATCCAGGCCTCCGCTGGCCCAATACATTACACCCGGATTAGGCAAAAAGCCTACACGAAGGCCTTCTTCTTGCTCGGAGACTTCCCGCACAAGAGATTTAAAAGCCGATGAGCACAATAGCTCGCGGTTCGCGCCTATATGAGTAGAGGGACACAAAAAGGGAGGACGGTATGGCCACTCGTCCGAACATAGCGAACCTCGAACTGATTCCAGTCGTGACGCCGTGTGAAGAAACTCAAGCCCGAAAAACGAGTGCAGGTTCGTACCGCAAAGGAAAGATGCGTACGCGATTGAGTGCAATTTCGCCGCATAAGCGGTTCGCGAGCAAGATTATCACCCTGGTCAACTTCGGCCGAAACTTTGCCGCGGAATCACGTGCCAGGCTCTGGTTGCTTGTGGCGTCCGCACTTCTTCTCGGAGCGCAGTCGGCGCTTGGTGCAACTTACTACGTCGGGAGCTGCAAATCGGGCAGCTTTCCAACGATATCTGCTGCCGTCAGCAGCGCGCCTGCCGGCTCCACAGTAAAGGTCTGTCCCGGTACCTACGCCGAGCAGATAGTCATAAGCCAACCGTTGACCCTTGAGGGGTTTACCAGCGGCGATTCGGGACAAGCGATCATCGCGGTACCGAGCGGCGGCCCAACGGTAAATGTGCATAGCGTGGATGCAAATCTGGCAGTCGCAGCTCAACTGCTGGTGCAGGACGCAGGGGAAGTGAACATCACCGACATCACAGTAGATGGAACCGGCGGCGATGTCGATTGTGGCGGTGCGGCAGGCGAGATCTTGCTGGTCGGCATCTTCTACGCCAGCGGCTCTTCCGGTACGGTCAACCGGGTTGTTGCCCGGAACCAGCTCGATTCCGGCTGTGGTACCGGAATCTGGGCTGAGAACGGAAACACGACGAACGAGACTGTAACCATCGAGAACTCCAGTGTGCACAATGTCGATAACAACGGCATCCTCGCCTTCAGCGACCAGTCGCCCGCTACGATGACCGCCTCGATCAAAGGAAATACGGTGGAACTCACAGCGACTCAGGACGTTCCCGATACCATCGGCATCTCTCTTTACTATTCGGCGGGTTCCATCAGCGACAACATAATCACGGGCGGCAACTACATCGGGATCCTGGCATCGGCGCCTTCCATCACTGTTTCCAGCAACACGCTGATTAATGAGGGCTTGCCAAGCAACTTCGGCGGAATCCATGTTCAGGTCGATGGAGCCAGTATCACGTCCAACAAAATCCTTGGCAGCCCCGGACCTGCGATCTACCTGATTGAGGTCACAGTGGCGACGACCGTGCAATCCAATAGCATCACAAATGCCGGCACGGGAATCGACTTTGCCTGCTACAGCGCGACCGTAACCGGCAATACGATCAGCGATGCAACCACTGGCTTTAACGACTTCACAGCAGCCACAGGCAACAACAATTTCTACAACGTAAGTACGGTTACATCTTCCGGGTTTTGTCCGAACTCGAAGCCTGCGACAGGCTCATTCGTCCAGCCCTTTAACCGACGTTACATAAGGAGATGAATTTATTTGTATCGAGAATTATGTCATTTGCAAACAGCATCGGGTGATGGGTTCGCAGGTTCACATTTCGCAGGTTGACATTCATAGGTTCACCTAAGACGCAGCGACGGTTCTACCACCCAGCGGGGAGGATGGTCATGAAAAACCGAAAACTTCAGTTCTGGCAAGCCATGGTTCTGAGTCTGTTTCTGTGGGGCACAGGCTACGCCCAGATCACACCGCTCGGCGACTCGTTTACCAACACCGCCGATTCCACCACCAACTACGGCAACGCCACTCTCCTCTATGTGAACGGTGCCGATCAAGTCACGTACATCCAGTTCAATCTAGCTTCGATTCCGGCTACGGCGACCATCAACCAGGCGACGCTGAAGCTCTACGTCAATTCCGTCACGACCGCGGGCAGCTTCAACGTCGACTACGTCAATGGTTCGTGGACCGAGAGCACGATCGATGCGAGCAATGCGCCCGGCCTGGGCACCACCATCGCTTCGGAAGTCGACGTCACGACGGCGGACAAGAACCAATACATCCTGATCAACGTCACCTCGGCCGTGCAGGCGTGGCTGAGCGGGAGCGAGACGAACAACGGTATTGCGCTGGTGGCAAACAGCAAATTCAACGCCACGTTTGACAGCAAGGAAAATACGACGACGAGCCATCCCGCGGAGCTCGACATTGCCTTTGCCGGAGGCGACGGCACAATCACAGGGGTAACCACAGCGAGTGGCAGCGGACTGACCGGCGGGGGCACCAGCGGCACGCTGAATCTGGGTCTGACCAACGCTTGCGCCACGAATCAAGTTTTGCAGTGGAACGGCAGCACGTGGGCCTGCTCCAGCGCGGGAGCGGGCACGATCACCGGAGTGACCGCGGGCACGGATCTGACCGGCGGCGGCACCAGTGGCAACGTAACGCTGAACCTCAACACGAGTGCGCTCAATTCAACCTACGCCCAATTGACATCGGCCAACACGTTCACCGGCAATCAGACGGTAAACGGAAATATGAGCGCGACGGGTGTAGTGACGGGCAGCGGCTTCCAGATTGGCAGCAACCTCTTCGACTACGGCTCCTACGCGAATCAGAACGCATTCCTCGGTTTCGCTGGGAATTCCACGATGACGGGTGTCGGGAACACAGCCAGCGGCCTGTTCGCGCTCCTGTCCAACACTACGGGCTCCCACAACACGGCCGGCGGTTCCAGCGCGCTGTACGCCAACACTACGGGCGCTGAGAACACGGCCAGCGGTCAGGAGGCCCTGGAATTCAACACCTCAGGCGGTCAAAACACAGCCAGTGGCGTTTCGGCGCTGCAGTCCAACATCACAGGTAGCCAAAACACCGCCAACGGTGTCAATGCTCTCTTCGACAACACCACCGGCTGGTACAACACGGCCAGTGGGCTCGGAGCGCTTTCCAACAACACCACGGGCGGTGGCAACACGGCCAGCGGCTACGTCGCCGGCCTGACTTTGGACAACTCGTACATCACCGGCTCCAACAACTCTTTCTTAGGGGCCGACACCGCTCTGAGTACCGGAACACTGAGCAATGCCACGGCCATCGGGGCTAGCGCAGAAGTCGCTGAGAGCAATGCACTGGTGCTGGGCAGTATTAAAGGTATTAATGGGGCTGGAAACAGCGTCAACGTCGGCATCGGCACGAGTGTGCCCGCCTATGCGCTGGATGTGTACGGCACCGGGCACTTCACTCAAGCCGTCACATTCGGGAGCCCGGTGATGTTTGCTTCCGGGCAAACCTTCCCCGGTGCCGGTACGATCACCGGCGTCACCGCAGGTAGCGGGCTGAGCGGTGGCGGATCGAGCGGATCAGTCACTCTCAACAACACGGGCGTGTTGAGCATCACAGCGGGAACGGGTATCAGCAGCAGCGGTGGCCAGAGCCCGACGGTCAGCAATACCGGCATTCTCGCCCTGACTGCTGGAACCGGTGTTTCCCTCGCCGGAGGACAATCGCCCACCATCAGCGTCAACACGGCGCAAGTGCCGCTGTTGAGCAGCGCCAACACGTTCACCGGCAATCAGACGGTGAACGGAAATCTGAACATCTCGACAGGCAGTAGCTTCCAGATTGGGGGCAACCTGTTCGCATACGGCTCGTTCGCAAACGAAAATGTATTTCTCGGCTTTGCCGGGAACACCACAACGACGGGCAAGGGCGGCAACACCGCCAGCGGCTATGCCGCACTCCAAGACAACACCACGGGCTACTACAACACCGCCAGTGGCACCGGGGCGCTTCAAAACAACACCACGGGCTACTACAACACCGCCAGTGGCTATGCGGCACTCTTGTACAACACCACGGGGAACAGCAACACCGCTAGCGGCATTGACGCGCTCTACTCCAACACAACGGGTGGCAACAACACTGCCAGTGGCTATTTTGCGCTCGGCCTCAACACGACGGCCAGCAACAACACTGCCCACGGTTACCAGGCCCTCTACAGCAACACCACAGGCGGAGCCAACACGGCGGTTGGCGTCCAAGCCCTCGATTCCAACACCACTGCCAGTTACAGCACAGCGGTGGGCTATCAGGCCCTGCTTCATAGCACAGGGAACGGCAACACGGGCGTTGGTTACAACGCTTTGTACAGCACCACCTCGGGCACCAACAATACTGGCTTTGGCAATGGTGCGCTCGGTGGCAATAGCACCGGCTCTTTTAATACGGCGGTCGGGTACAACGCGGGTCCCGTGCCCGGCAGCCTCATCAACGCCACCGCGATCGGATCATACGCGGAGGTGACCGAGAATAACGCGCTGGTGCTGGGTAGCATCAGTGGCACGAATGGGGCCACGGCCAGCACCAATGTGGGCATCGGCACGACCGAGCCCGGTAATCAGTTGGATGTTTATGTACAAACGGCGGGGGAGATCGCGGTCAACGCCGTCGGCTACAACGCCCCACAAGGCTCGGGTAACGAAGGAGGAGCGGCTTTCGTTTCTTCCGGAGGGAATGCCGACCCAACCTCTTCGCAGACTGGCGCCGAGGGAATGGATAGCTATGGGGGAATCGGTCCGGGCGGCGATGGTCCGGGTGGGGTCTTCTACGGGGGAGACAGCTCGCTATACGGCGATGGGATGGACGTCTTTCCTGGAAGCGGCATGGCCGGAAGTTTCTTCGGCGACGTGGGTATCACCGGCACGCTATCAAAAGCTAGTGGCTCGTTCAAAATCGACGATCCACTCGATCCTGCAAACAAGTACCTTTACCACTCCTTCGTCGAATCGCCCGACATGATGAACGTCTACAACGGCAACGTCGTGCTCGACGCAAGTGGCGAAGCAGTTGTCGATTTTCCCGAGTGGTTCGGCCTGCTCAACCGCGATTTCCGCTATCAGCTCACCTGCATTGGCGGCTACGCGCCCGTTTATGTTGCGGAAGAGATCAGCAGCAATCGTTTCAAAATCGCCGGTGGACGACCCGGACTGAAGGTCTCATGGCAGGTAACCGGCATTCGGCAGGACCGATGGGCCAACGCTCATCGCATTCCGGTCGAGCAGGAAAAAGAGCCACGGCTGCGCGGTTTCTATATCCATCCGGAACTCTACGGCGCGCCTCCTGAAAAGCAGATCGAGTGGGCCCGCCATCCGCAGATGATGAAGCAAATGAGGGAGCATGAGGAGGCGCGGCGTGCGCGAATGAGTGCGGTGCAGCCCTCGGCACCTCAGGAGCCGATTCCCATAGCTCCGCGCCCGACGACGCTATCGGTCCCCACGCCTGTTGCCGCAAGGCCGATGTCCGCTGTGGAAGTGACCGCGCCGACTGTCAGCAAGTCTTCCGTGCTGCCGACAGTTCGGAAGCAAGAGAAGTAATCGCCAGAGAGTAAGCAGAGCGCAGTCTACGAATCAAGTTTGCAACGGCTCCACTAGCACCTGCGGCGAGCCGAATGGGGGAGGAACTATGAAGAAGTTCACATTAGCGAAAATCGTATGCATCGTATCTGTGTTCTGCGCCGCGAGCGCGATCACCTCGACGGCCCAGACTTTCAACACGCTAGTGAGTTTCGATGGCACGGATGGTGCATATCCCTACTATGAATCTTTCGTCCAAGGAACCGACGGGAACTATTACGGAACTACCTCAGGTGGTGGCCAATACAACGCGGGCACAGTTTTCAAGATCACGGCAAGCGGCGACTTGACGACGCTATATAACTTTTGCTCGCAAACGAATTGCACCGATGGCGAAGAACCATACGCAGGTATGATTCAAGCGACCAACGGCAACTTCTACGGAACAACCTACGTCGGCGGAGCCTATGGCTGGGGCACAGTCTTCGAAATCAATTCGGCCGGGAAGTTCAAGACCTTATATAGCTTTTGCGCACAGACCGGCTGCCCTGACGGAAAATTTCCGGCAGCGCCAATGGTTCAGGCCACCAATGGCAACCTTTATGGGACAACCTCTGACGCTGGCACGAATGGGTTTGGCACCGTCTTCGTAATCAGTCCCGAGGGCAAGTTCACCACCCTGTTCTCGTTCAACGACACTGACGGCGCGGCGCCGGAATCGGCGCTGATTCAAGCGCCCAATGGCGCTCTCTATGGAACAGCGAACAGCGGTGGGCTCGATACCTGCTGCGGTCCCCACGGAACAGTCTTCAAGATCACTACCTCCGGAAAGCTGACCACACTCCACGAATTCGCAGGCGGTACAGCCGACGGTTCAGGACCGAACGGACTGGTGCAGGCCGACAATGGGAATTTCTACGGAACCACAAGCGGTGCGGGGGCTAATGGCCGGGGCACAGTCTTCAAAATGACTGCTTCTGGCACGCTCACCATTCTTTACAGTTTTTGCTCCGAAACAAACTGCACCGACGGAGCCAACCCGGATGCCGGGCTGGTGCAAGCCCCCAACGGGAACTTCTACGGGACGACCACGAGCGGCGGGCCGAACGGTTATGGCGAGGCCTTCGAAATCACTCCAGGCGGCAAATTGACCGTGCTTCACGGATTCGATAGCACCGACGGCGAGGATCCGCGCGGCGGGCTAATGCAAGCCACCAGCGGAACCTTCTACGGTACCACCACGACTGGAGCCAACGGCAGCGGCACAATCTTCAGTTTGTCGATGGGGCTTGGCCCGTTCGTTGAAACAATTTTTGCTTCCGGCAAGGTTGGAGCACCGGTAATTATCCTGGGAAACAATCTGACTGGAACAACTGACGTCACTTTCGGTGACACAGCGGCAGCATTTACAGTTGTCTCCAGTTCCGAAATCACGACCACTGTGCCAGCCGGCGCAACCACCGGAACGGTAACGGTCGCCACACCCGGCGGAACCCTCGATAGCAACGTCATCTTCCGAGTAACACCCCAGGTAAATAGCTTCACGCCAACCAGCGGCGCGGTGGGAACGGTTGTAACCATCACCGGGGTCAGCTTGAAGCAGACCACCGCAGTGACCTTCGGCGGCGTGAAGGCCTCCTACACGGCGGATTCCGACACGCAAGTTACCGCAACCGTGCCCACGGGTGCAGAGACGGGAGAGATAGGAGTTGCGACCGCCGGTGGAATAGGGGCGAGCGTTACGAGTTTCACGGTAACCGAGTAACACAAAGAAGGAGAAATTCAAAAGGAGGAGGGCTTATGCCAGTTTACATGGTGGATCGGGAGCTGCCGGGCATCAAGATGGACCAACTGGCGGCTGCGCGGAAAGCAGCGATTGAATTGAATCAGCATATGGCGAAGGCCGGCAAACAAGTACGCTACATTCGAAGCGCCTTTGTTCCTGGCGAGGCACACTGCATGTGCCTTTTTGAAGCTGCCAACGCGGGCGTGGTGAAGGAACTCAACGACACAGCCAAGATTCCGTATAAGCGGATCGTCGAAGCGATGGATCTTACGCCAAAGTAAAGACGGTCGTTCGCGACTCTTGATACACGATCTCGAAGGACAACTTTGTAACTCAACGAGGAGGAACTATGTCAGCACGCATCGCGTCACTGGTGCCGGGTTCGTCGCCCGACGCAGCCGTCAATGGAATTATTGATTTCGCCAAGAATGGCTTTGGCGACACCCAGATGTTCGGATTGCTGGCGCGCCGTCCGGAGCTGCTGAAACGCGCCGCCGCTATGTTCGCATATTTTCTCGCCGGGCAAGGGGGCTTGATCGAACCGCCGCTGCTGGAATTGATGCGTTTACGCGGGGCGAATCTCAATGCCTGCACCTATTGCGCGACGGTGCGCCTGCAACCGGTGGTCGGCGAAGTGAAACCCAAGGAGCCAAGCCTCGGACTGCGCGACATCAGCGGCATGACCAAGTCGCAAGCAGTGGCCGCGCTGCGTAGCACGCTCGATGTGAGTGCCTTTACGCCGCGCGAAGCCACAGCGCTCAAGCTCGTAGATCGCATCGTGATCGATCCCCACAGCGTCGACGATAACCTGTTTGCCGAACTCCGCCATCATTTCAGCGAGGAAGAGATCATCGAACTGGTGTGTGCCAGTAGTTTGTTCACCTGGGCTGGCACGCTCAATACGGTGGTGCATGTGGCGACGGGCGCCGACAGCCGCTACGGCGAACAGGGTACTTATGCAATCGCGGGTTGACGTGGCGCCAGATATTTCCTGCAGTTGGTGACAATGTAAGGTTTATCGTCCGACCGCAAAAGCGGCGCAAAGTATCGGCGTACTGTTGACCCCATCTGACCCCAGCAGATGACTCTGCGTTTCCGGACACGGCGGATTCGCAATTACCCACGGACGCAACGCAAACTCGCAGTTGTGGAGGGTAATCCTGCGGCCGGGGCTCGGCCGAAACAGAGAACTGTTTCCCTGATATTTCCCTGTTAATTCCCTGTTCCGATAAATAGTGCGTACGAATGTTTCTCCAGCAAAATGTGTGGTTTCAAGGGCAAAGGGCGGCAATTGTGCACCCAATAAATCGCAAAATTCCCTGCAAATTTCCCTGTTAGCAGGGAATTTGCTTCAGTTCCTTCCTCGCCTGCGGTGGCAGATTCTCGTGGATTGAATTACGAAAAACTTTTTGAATCTGCTTTCAAACCGCCCAAGGGTTCAGAATGTTTACACCGGTAGCTTGCAAATGGCTCACATTCCGGGTCACAATCGTCATGCCATGAACGAGCGCAGTGGCGGCGATGAGAGCATCCCGGTCCGAGCGGGGATTTGGCACATGGAGCGACGCGCATCGCTGGGCCACAACGGTATCAATCGCCAGAATTCGTCCGGAGAATGAAGGCAAGACATGACCGTCCATCCAGGCTCGAAGGATCGCGCCCTGCTTTTGGTCACGTCGTTCCACGAGAAGAATTCCTATTTCCAGTTCCAAAACTGAGACTACGGACAAATAGAGGTTCGCGGCGGGTACCGTCTGCGCCCAGATCCTGACGCTTCGTTCCGCCTTCCTGCCTTTTCTCAATTCGGAAATCACGTTTGTATCGAGAATGTACATCAGGATAGATCTGCGGGCTCGTGGAGATCGCCCACCAAGCGCGGCGGCTCAAACCCAATTTCAGCCGCTTCCGGCATTGCCAAAAGGTCTACAATGCTTTTCTGGCTGCCGGTAATCCTCTGATATTCCTCAACCGTAAGCAGTACGTGAGATAGACGTCCCCGATTCGTGATGAAGACCGGCCCCCTCTTGGCAGCTCTCTTGGCCCTGCTCGTATCTTGGTTAAATTCTCGGCTCGATAGCTTCGTAACAGACATTTCTTGGCAACCCTCAAATGTAGCGACGTTGCTACATTATACCATTTTCCGGCGCAGCACCGATTTTCCCCGACAGTGCGGCAGACCGATTGAGGACGTGACTCAGGCCCAGGGGCGGGATAACGCCATTTTCGACGATATTACCTATCTACATGTGTTTTCAATAGATTGTGAGCTCCCAGAAAAAAGTGGCGTTGGCGCGTATATATAGGGGAGTTTTTTAACCGTCTGCCTTCACTGGGCGGCTGGAAATTCAACAGCACTCCCCCGGGGCCAGATCTCATTGAGACTATAATCACTTGCCGCAACTTACCCTAAGAAAACTCCGGAGAAAACGTGATGCTTCGTTGTCTGCACTTCTTGACTGTAGCGCTGATCGCATCTGTGCCTACACTGGCCGTTGCGTCAAATTCCCTTATATTTGAAATTTCTTTCCCGAAAGAACTTTCCCCCAATCAAGTGGACGGCCACATCCTGCTGATCCTCTCCAGAGACGATAAGCAAGAACCGCGCTTCGGAGTAGCAGAAGGCATCGAATCACAGCAAGTGTTTGGTGTGGATGTGGAAGCTTGGCAGCCGGACGCGGTGATCCGTGTGGATGCATCTACGTTGGGCTATCCCATCGAGACGGTCAGCGACCTGCCCCCCGGCGACTACTTCGTACAGGCGGTGCTCAACCTCTACGAGACGTTTCATCTCGGAAACGGTAGAGTTGTCAAGCTTCCTCCTGACAAAGGCGAGGGCCAACATTGGCAAACCAAACCCGGAAATTTCCTAACGAAGGTGCAAAAGCTGCATCTTGACCCCAAGGTTTCGGGCATCGTTCGCATAACCTTTGATCACAAGGTTCCACCGCTCGAGCAGGAACTCGCCGATGTGGAATCGCTGCTCGATTGGCGCCCGATCACGCAGCCCGATAACGCTGAAGACAACAAGTGGGTCAAGCACATCCGCGTGCAGAGCGACCTGCTCTCAAAATTCTGGGGACGCCCCACCGAGATTAGCGCCGTGGTGCTAGTGCCCGATGGTTGGGAGGAGCACCCGGACGCGCGCTATCCGGTCATCATCGACGAAGACCATTACCATCGGCATTTTTTCCCTAGCTTCCGCACGACCCCGCCAGATGCACGCCTGAAGGACGACCCGGAAAAGGCCTTGCAGCAATCCGGCTGGAAACTGTTTCAGGATTGGACCAGCGGGAGGTTGCCCCGAGTTCTGATTGTCATGCCGCAACACGCCAATCCGTATTTCGACGATTCGTACGCGGTGAACTCGGCCAACCTTGGTCCCTATGGCGATGCGATCATGCGCGAGTTATTGCCCGCGGCAGAAAAAAAGTTCCGGGGCATAGGTCAGGGTTGGGCACGAGCTGTGTTTGGCGGTTCCACCGGTGGATGGGAAGCGCTTGGCCAGCAGGTTTTTTATCCCGACGACATCAATGGCGCCTGGGTAGGATGCCCTGATCCTATCGACTTCCGCGCCTACAGCACGGTCAATGTCTATGAAGACAAGAACGCTTTTTTCCGGGAAGGCCCCTTCCTGAAAGTACCGCTCCCGGAGAAACGCAAAACGAACGGAATCCTGGATTCCACCATGGAACAAGAAAACCGCTATGAGTTGGTACTCGGAACACACAGCCGTTCTGGCGAACAATGGGACATCTGGCAAGCTGTCTTCGGTCCCATGGGCGAGGACGGCTATCCGCAGCCAATCTGGGACAAGCGCACTGGCCAAATCGACAAGTCTGTGGCTGACTACTGGCGCGAGCATTCGGACCTGAGTTACATCATGAAACGTGATTGGGCCACGCTGGGACCCAAGCTCGCCGGCAAACTCCACTTCGCTGTGGGAGACATGGACACTTGGTACTTGAATAACGCAGTGCACTTGACGGAATCCGTGCTCACGGACCCGAAGCTCTCGCCGCCTGCGAATGCGACGTTCGACTACGGCCCGCTGCAGCCACACTGCTATATGGGTGTCCGACTAGACGCGCCGCGCATTGAGCGGTTGAACGCCCTTGCAGTTCTCCTTTGGAAAATGACCAAGCACATCGAGGAAACGGCACCGGCGGGAGCCGATGTGAAGAGCTGGAAATATTGAGAGGCACAAGTCCGCCGCGGCAGAATGCTTGACACATCGCATGCGACATGGTATTACATTTGTAGAAATGTAATGGAGACAGCGAATGGAATCCGCAATCACCGTCAAGGGCCAGGCCACCATCCCGAAATCTATCCGCGAACATCTTGGGCTACAGCCTGGTGATCGGGTGAAGTTCTTCGTGCATCCCGATGGCAGCGTGGTCTTATTGCCGAAACTCTCCGCTTCGGCGGTACGAGGTATCGTTAAATCTCGGAATCCGCGGGCGGTCACCACCGAACAAATGACCGCAGCGGTTGCCGAGAGTGCTCTGAGCCGGAATCCACGCCGACGACACCGATGATCGGGCTCGATACCAATATCCTAGTGCGCTATCTCACCCAGGACGACCCTGTACAGTCAGCCAAAGCGACAGAGATTCTGGAACGTCGCTTGACAGACAAGAATCCAGGGTTTGTCAGCGTCGTAGCGATGGTTGAAACCGTGTGGGTGCTCGATCGCGCTTACTTCTTAACTGCTCAGGAAATCGCAACCGCTCTCGAAAGGCTGTTGCAGGTTGACGTTCTGGCGATCGAAAACGAGCAGGAAGTCTTTACTGCTATGGTTGTTCTAAGACAGGGACGCGCGTCATTTGCGGATGCCCTGATTGCAGAACTCGGTGCTCGGGTGGGTTGCACTAGCACTCTGACATTCGACCGAAAGGCGACACGCCTACCCAGCTTCGAACTTGCCTGATCGACCCATCCGGGACAGGCTCCTCAGGCTACTCGGAAGTTGAGTCTGCACCGGCATCGTGGGTGATATCGGCTGACATTCCATTAGTCGTTTGGGGAATCGGAAATCTCGCATTCTTTCCAAGAGGTGTGCTACCGGTGTGCCTCGTCCTGCCTTGACGGCCACAAGGATCCCGCTCGCTTGAGCAGTGGAGATCTCTCGCTCAATAGTTCGGCGCTACGGCCAAAACGGGTCCTCAAACAAGTCATGTAACTCATTGATTATGCTAGTGTTGCGGGGGGTGCTCGGCGCGCACAGGAAAATAGCCTCGATCACATCCCTTGACAACTTCACATAATGTGAAGTATTCTCAATGCGTGCATATCGTTACGCGCAAGCACCTGCGTCAGGCGATGGAAGCCTACCCGGATGCAGCGAACGAAATTGCAGCTTGGACCGCCGTTGTCGAGGTGGTTCGCTGGCACAATTTTGATGAGGTCCGCAGAACGTTCAAGGATGCCGATTCGGTAGAAGGCTACGTCGTCTTTAATATTAGGCACAACCGGTACAGGCTTGTAACTGTCATCCACTATGCGAAGACGACGAAGCAAAGGCAAACGTTTGGGCATGTCTACATCCGGTCTTTGTTGACGCATAAGGAATACGACAAGCGCAGCAACTGGGACAGGAGGTACGGAAAATAATGAGCACAGTTCTCGGAAATCCGGCGGAAATGATTGCGCATGGCGCTCCCCGCGTCATACACAACGATGGAGAACTTGAAAAGTATACCGATGCTCTTTTCCAACTAACGGCGCTGGAAAATCCTTCGAGCTCTGAAGTTGAGGCGATCGAACTCCTAACCTTGCTTGTGGAACGTTACGAGGAAGAGCATTACTCCGTGCCTAAGGCTGATCCG